>JARROU010000150.1:0-5271 GCA_037383585.1 Campylobacterales bacterium
TAAGAGCTCCGTTTTCTTTTTTTGCTGACAGTGCAATTGCCGTTCATTGTCGATGCATAGATGCATTGTGCAGGATTTGCGGTGTTGCAGCACCGCAAATGCAAGCTGGTTAAGGAGTAGGAGAAAATGACAGTGAGTCTCTGCTTTTGCTGCAGAGGCATCCGTCGTCTGTATTGTGCTATTGCTATGAGATTACCCATTTGGGTAAATACAGTATAGAACACTTTGTCAGCAGTGAAGACAGCTATCTGTTTAAATTTTGATCAGACACGAATTTTCGCTGAGTATGGCATCTATTTTTTAAAGCCGGTCAGTGCCAGGGTATGCTTTGTCGCCCGTGCGATGATGCTCTGTTCTGGCCGGAACATCGCGTCCGATACGGTTTTGACCGCTGTGGAAATTTCGTCGAACGCGCAGTCGGGGTAGGCGCTTTGAAGGACGATCCTGTCCATCGGAAGTTCTGAAAGGGCTTTTGCATCGAACGCATCTATATTCGAGGGTCCGAGGGCGATAAAAAAGTGATCCAGTTCATCGTGGGTATGGGTTGCATTAAGGACGATTCCCCTGTAGCCGCCTTCGATCAACAGGGTGCGCAGGGAGGCATCCAGGTCTTTTTCGTCGATAAAGAGCGGTTTGTCCGTCGATGAGGCCTCCTCAAGCTCCCGGCTTGCCGTGACACGGTAGCCGACGCAGTTTGCATCCGCTTCTGAACGGAGCGACAGGGGGACCGCGTAGAAGATGGAAGCGTAGTCAGCGGCATCTGCTTTAGCTTTTTCCAGCTGTACTGCGTCTGAAGGCTGCAGAAAGAACATCTGCACCATGGTGTCTTCGATGATTTCATCGATCTCGTCGAGAAAATCATCGTCGGTGGCTTTGAGATTGACATCGATGGTCATAAATTGAAACTCCTTGTGGCTAGTCGGAGCCACAAAGTGCAATTTCAGTTCCGGGGGCAGGGGACGCTACGGCGCGATCAGCCCGTCGATCGCCGCGATCTCCTCGGTTTCCAGGCGGATGGATAAGACGGCCAGGTCTTCTTGCATGTGCTCGAGGGATGTGGTTCCGTCAAGGGGCGTGATCCCTTTTGCCATGAGATAGGCATAGAAGATCTGCGCCGGGCTGAGCCGCCTTTTCAAGGAGGCGCGGACGACGGGTTCACTTCCGAGCAGGTGGGGATTGGCGGTGAGACTCCAGAAGCCCTGGTAGCGGATCTCCTTTTCATCGCAGAAGGCGCGAAGCTCCGTATCGTAGCCGGTGTCGGCGTAAAAGCGGTTCTGCAGCACGGCCGGTTTGATTTCGGCTTCGTTGAAGAGGCGCTTGAGCGTGCCGAGATCGTAGCAGTTGCTGATGCCGAGCTGCCGTGCCCCGCCGGACGCGGCAATCTTTTCCATGGTGCGCCAGACTTTCAGCAGGCGGGCAAAGGGGAAGAGGGGCGAGTGCAGGACGTAGGAGTCGACGTAGTCGCTGCGCAGGTTGGCCTGAGAGGTTTTGAACGATTGTTCCACCTGGCGTTCGAGCGGGGCGTTTTTGTCATAGGGAACGGCGGCGGGGTCCTGCCCCTCGAGCGGTGTGAACTTGGTCTGCACGAATAACGCATCGCGAGCGATCCCCTCCGCTGCCGCGGCCTCCAGGGCTTCGCCGACCCCCGCTTCACGGTAGTGCTTGGGCTGGCAGGCGGTGTCGATGCCGCGGAAACCGCAGTGCAGGGCGGCCTTTACGAGCTCGGCGGTGCGTTCCTTTTTCCAGGCCGTGCCGTAGATCAGTTTCGGCATGGGGACGCCGGCACGGGTCAGGAGGGGGTCAGACATCTGCTTTCTCCTTACGGGCCGCCTCTGATTTGAGGAACAGTAAAAGTAGCGCATCTCTCCCAGCAGGGCTTCGTGTTCGTCGAAGTGCTCCTGCATCGCATAAAAACCGTGGGTGCGCATCAGCGCCTCTTCCATTTCAAAATGCGCTGCGGTGTGCGCGATCAGGGCTTCGAAACTCTCCACAAAAGCGGTTCCGGTATCGGCCTTTGTCTGTTCAAGCTGCCGTACGAAATCCGCATGCGTTTCGTCCATCGCGTCGATGCCCAGAGCAAGATCGTCTGTCATGAATTCTCCTTGTCGGGTTAACCGTACAATGCAACTTCTATACGAAATCGTATCTTGTTTGGCATGGCACTGAATATGCAGTAACTACCCGGTCATGCCTTAACCAACGTAAGGAGGGAAGAGTATGCTTTCAACTTTTAATGCCCTCAGAGCCGTCTACGGTTCGCGCGAGATCACGATGAACGATCTGGAGGTGCTGCAGTCGTATGACTTCATCCGGTTTGAAAACAGGGGCATCAGCCGTTCGGAGAAGGACTGCCTGCTGTGCGAAGTGCACTGCGAACCGTTTGCGGCGTTTTTGCACGCAGCAACGACGTCCGCATTTGACTCACCGTCGGCGCTGCGCGACCTGGTGCGCCGTTCGGGGCTGGGGCTTTGCGAGCGCTCATGCGAAGATGCGTCCGTGCTGCAGTTCAACAGTGAAGACGAAGGGGTGGAGATCGTTGCCAGCGTCGCAGAGGACGGACGGGTCAGTATCGACCCCGACGATATCGAGGCCATTCCTTTTTTCCGGGTCTTTTTGCGGGTTCAGCACTGAGATTCAGTGCTTGTCGTGCGATCCGCATCCGCAGCCGCCGAGCATGCCGATGACGTAGTGGTCGTCGACCTCGGTGACGTCGAAGTTGTGTTTGCCGCAGAAGCTGTTCTGCATGTAGGCAAGCTGCGCATCGGCCGCGTTCCTGGCGCTAGCTTTGTTCTCGAAGGTGACGATCTGGTCGAGCCCCTCTTTTTTGGCGCAGCTGCAGAGTTTTTCAATGATGACGTGATGTTCCATGGTATTGTCCTTTCGGGGTTTCTTTACAGTTGCATGCAGTATTCCCGTGCGGGGGTGATTATGAGAATGCGAGGAAATCGTCGTGCATAAAGCGCCGACCCATTTTGCGAATGTCCGCTTCGTATATCCGGGTCTGTTCCGGACTGAGGCGCGTTTCAGTGCCGCCCGTCTTCTTCTCGATAAAGTCGGCGGCGGGTCCGATGAGGGTGGCTGTGTCGCTCTCTGTGATCATCGCGCCCAGTCCCTCGAGTCCCTGCTGAGGGAGCGGCAGGTCGCAGTAGTAGTCGCCTTCGCTGTTGACGCCCCAGTAGGCAAAACCCAGGGGAAGGTAGAAATCGAGTGCGCGGGAGATGGAAGTGATCCGGAAGCGGCTGACGTGCCGGGCGACCGCCAGCATAAAGACCATCCCCAGCAGCGTCCTGGCGTAGCCTTGACGGCGGTACAGATCGGGGGTGAAGATATTGTGAAAGGTAATGTAGTCGCCGTAGCGGTCGATTTTGTAGAACAGGTAGCAGAGGTGTTCGTCGTCGGTGTTGCATAAGACGGTGCATCCGTGGGCTTTCCAGCTGAAATGGCGGTCCCACCACTGCAGCGACATATCGGCAAAACGGCGGGTGTACGGGTCGGCGATGGCGGCGACGGAGGAGAGATAGGTGTTTCGGTCCAGATGTTCGATGTGCAAAGCAGGCATGAAATTCCTTTTTTACCCTTTATCAAAGTAAAAAAGTCCATTGCAAATGCACCAGATCAATCGAATAAAAAGCAGTTTGGTTTATCATACCTTATTGGGCCGCTGTTGGCGGGAAGGGTACGCCCAAAATTTAGACAGATCGTGTGAGCCGTTCCACGATTGCTTTATCTTTACGAGTTACTATGGATTTATCCATTGAAAAGGAGATGTTATGAAACGTATCGTGCCGCTGACTTCGGTCTTGTTCGCACTTGCATTCCCGATCGGAGCCGCCGAAACGGGCGGAGCCGATGACAACCGAACGCTGGAAGTCCGGCAGATCGTCCACACGGGGGAACACGGTCCTTCGGGCAAGAAGGCCCCAGGCCCCTCGAATCTGCCGAAAGTTCCGAGAACAAAGGATGCGGATACGGCAGAACCCGACCCGGACATCCTCTACCTCTACTGGGAAGGAGGGGTGCATGAAACGGAGTAAGGCTTTGCTGAGACGGCTTTTTCTTTTTATGTTTCCGGCACTGCTCCTGACGGGTTGTGTCTTTTATGTGGAGGACGATGGCTATGTACCGGCGAGGCTGATCATTCAGAATGATCCGGCATCCTTCGGTGATATCTGGTACGTCTACGCGGTACCATCAACCTGGAATGATTGGGGGAATGATTTGCTGGGCGGGGACGTGCTCTACCCCGGGGACGAACTGCATCTCGATATTTTCGACTGCGACCGCTATTACGACATCCAGGTCGAATACGATGACGGACTCGTCATCGAAAAATATGACATCTGGGTTCCCTGCAGGGCGGATACGCTCGTTCCCTTCATCGATTAACGTAGCGCCGCTCACGGCCGCCGCTTCGTGCGGTTTTTTTGACGCACAAAACGGCTGCGCAGCCTTCTGCGTACCGCTTCGTCATCCTCTTCTGACGGATTCATCACAAAGGCTTCCCAGAGCATCCTGCCTGCGGCGTAGAGCATCAGAAGCGTCGCGACGGCACCGGTCAACGTTGCGATGGTGCCGTTGTAGGCAAGCAGGTGCAGACGCGAGAAGAGGTAGTGGAAATCGTGGTAGCCGTCCACGCCCAGAAAGGACTGGCTGGCCGGGACAATGGTGTACAGGTGCGCCGTCGACATGTACCAGGCGGTGTACTTGAGCGAAAAGCCGAGGAAAAAGAAGCCCGTCAGCATGCCGAAGCGGTATCCTCTCCGTTTGGCATAGTAGGCGGCGAAGGCGGGGAACGCGAGCTGGAAAAGCGTGCCGTTGAGCACCATGATGAATTCGGGGCAGCCCAGCAGGTAGCAGATGCCGTGGCCCGCTTCATGGACGATGCCCAGCGACTGGTTGCAGACAAAAAAGTAGAGTGCGAAAAGATATTCGCTCCACGAGTCGGCGATCATGCCGGTGTGGAGGTAGGGGCGGTATTTCAAAAAAAGCAGCAGAAACAGCGCCAGGGCAACGGCAGCGGTTTTTTTCGCCGCCGGCGTCATCTTGCTTTCACGGTTCAAGACGTTTCCTTGTTCGGGGTTTACCCACTATAATATCGGGTAAGTATAACGCAAAGGAAAAATATGTCATCGAAAATCTACTGTCTGGCCTCTTTCCGGCCCAAAGCCGGAAAAGAGGAGGAGCTTTTCAGATGCCTGCAGGCGCTGGAGCCGAACACGCTGAGAGAAAACGGGTGCGAGCGCTACGTCGTGACCCGCCACATCCCCAACC
>JARROU010000151.1:0-5670 GCA_037383585.1 Campylobacterales bacterium
CCCTCGACGTCGCGATCCAGAGCGCCGTCAAGCACGGCATCAAGGTCTACGTCATCGGCGTGGGCGGGCGCGGGGACTACAACCCCGAAGTGCTGCGCAAGATCGCCGACGAGACCGGCGGGAAGTTTTATGCCGCCGGCAGCGTCGAGCGGCTCAAGCAGATCTACGGCGAGATCGATGCGCTCGAGAAGAGCGAAATCAAGGCCGACAAGTACGTAAAAAAACGCTACTACTTCCAGTACCCGCTCGCCGCGGCGCTGCTCCTGCTCGCGGCATTTATACTGATGCGAAGGAGAGGCCATGCACTTTGAACATCCCTATTTCCTGTTCGCGCTGATCGTCCTTGTTCCGCTCGCGCTGCTGCTTTTCGCCCCGAAAAAGAAGACCCGAAATGCCTTCGATCCGGAAGTGTTGAAGCTGCTGCTACGCACCTCGAACACCCTGCCGCAGTGGCTGAGAAGTACGCTGCTGCTTTTGGCGGCGGCGCTCTTTATCGCGGCGCTGGCACGCCCCGTCGTCGAGCGCGGGGAGATCGAGATCCAAAAAAGCAGCATCGACCTCATCGCGGGCTTCGACATCTCCCGCTCGATGGCCGCGAACGATATCTATCCCAGCCGGCTCGCCCTGGCCAAGCGGAAGTTCGATGCGCTTCTGGGCGATGTGAACGCCACCCGGGTCGGGGTCATCGGGTTCAGTGCCCGCGCCTTCATGGTCTCGCCGCTCACGGAGGATTTCTCCACCCTGCGCTACCTCGTTGAACACATGAACACCGGCTCCGTCAGCCTGCGCGGCACCGACATCCTCCAGGCGCTGAAGCAGACCGACGCCCTGCTCGAAGGCAGCGGAAAAAAGGCCCTGCTGCTCTTTACCGACGGCGGGGACAAACAGGATTTCGGCGAGGAGATCGCCTACGCCAAAGCGCACAATATCGTCGTCTTCATCTACAACATCGGTACGGAAAAGGGCGGCGTCATCCCGACGGAGAACGGGGCGATGACGGACAAGAGCGGCGACATCGTCGTCGTCCGCCGCAACGATGCGATCAAATCCCTGGCGCTGGAGAGCGGCGGCGCCTATCTGAACTATTCGCTGCAGCACAACGACATCGGGCAGCTCGCCGGCGCGATCAAGGGCCGGTTCGCTCCGAAAAACGAACGCAGCGACGTCATCCGCGACACCGAGCAGCTCTTCGTCTGGCCGCTGGGCGCGGGCATCGTCTTGCTGCTGCTTGCGCTGTACTCCCTGCCGCAAAAAAGGAGCCGACATGCCTAGATACCTCCTGCCGCTCATCGCGGCCGCGGCGCTGCACGCGGGCGTGATGGATTTTCAGACCCTCAATGACGCCAGGCAGGCCTACCAAAACAAACAGTACGAAAAAGCGGCAACGCTCTATTCAACCCTTGCCGACAAGAACGACGAAGCGCGCTATAACTACGCGAACGCCCTGTACAGATCCAAGCAATTCAAACCGGCGCTAAAGCAATACGGCAAGATCCCGGACGGCTCCGCGCTCAAAGCGCAGGCCCTTTACAATGCGGGCAACGCACACGCACAGCTGGGAGAACTCGACCGGGCCGAACGGGCCTATGACAGCGCCCTGAAAATCGCCAAAGACGATGCGCTGCAAGAGGACATCAAGCACAATCTTGAAGTGATCAAACAGGAAAAAAAGAAGCAAAAGCAGCAAAACAAAGATCAGGACAAACAGAACGATCAGAACCCGCAGGACAAGAAAAACGATCAGGGCCAGGATCAGAAGAACGGTCAGCAGAACAATCAGAGCAAAGACGAAGATCAAAAGCAGAATCAGAACGACCAGCAGCAAAACGGTCAGAAGCAGGACAAACAACAAGACCAGAGCCACCAGAACCGCAACGATGCGGACAAGCAGAACCAAGAAGGCAAACAACACGACGATCAGCGCCAAAGCCCTCAAAAAGAGCAGGAACAGGCCCAAAAAGAACAGCAGCAGGGTAAAAACACTTCCGAACCGTCCGAAGATGAAAAACAGCAGGGCGCAGGCGCCGAAGACGAAAATACAACCAGATGCTCGAGCGCCGCGGCATCAAGACCCTGATGATCCCGCTGTCGGGCAAAGGAGAAACCCATGAAAACGAAACGACACCCTGGTAATTTCATGAAGTCGATGGTCAATGGCCAATGGTCGATGGCGCGACTCAAAGCCGCCGCCGTTGCCTTGCTGTTCATTTCAACCGCGGCATTCGCGGACGTCGAGGCGACGGTGGACAGCCCTGCCGTCTTTCGCGGGGATCCGGTGACGCTGACGCTCACCGCCTCCGGAGAGGACATTGAATTTCCGCCGCTGACCGAGATCGCGGGCTACCCCATCCAGGGCCGGGGCACGAGCCGGAACCTCTCCATCGTCAACGGCCACACCACAAAGAGCCTCGAGCAGCGGCTCGTCTTCACGCCGACGGACGATCTTACGATCCCCTCCCTCGACATCACCGTCGACGGGAAGGTCGAACATACGCTGCCCATCCGCGTCAAGGTCAACGATCCGCAGGCCGCCCCGAAGGGGGCACCGGTCCGGATGGAATTGAAACTCTCTAAGGAAAAAGCGTACGTCGGGGAACCGGTCGAACTCGACCTCGTCTTCAAATACCTGCCCGGGACGCAAATCGACGACATCCGGATCTCTGAGCCGAAACTCGAGCATTTCTGGATCAAGCGCCTCAACACCCAGGCGGAGCGCTCGGCGGACAGCGAGGGCTACATCACCCAGACCTACCGCTACCTGCTCTTTGCCCAGCAAAGCGGCGACCTGGCAATCCCGGCGATCTTCGCGCAGATCGGCACGAAGGCTCAGACCAAGCGCAACAGCATGTTCAGCGACCCCTTCTTCAACGACCCCTTTTTCGGCGGGGCCCGGATGCAATACAAAAAAGTCTATTCCGAACCGGCGACCCTCCACGCGCAGGCCCTGCCCGCCGGGCTCGAGGTCTACGGCCGCTTTACGATGAAATCCGACGTCGACAAAACGACCGTCGAAGCCAACAAGCCCGTCAACCTGCATATACATATCGAAGGCAGCGGCAACGTCGAGGACATCCCAAAGTTCGAACCGCGGATCGGGCATGCGGTCGTCTACGCCAACGACCCGGAGATCAAGAGCTTTATCAAGGACGGACGCTACTACGGCACGTTTGACCAGACCATCGCCGTTATTCCCGGACGCGACACGACGATCGAACCGCTGACTTTCGCTTTTTTCGACAGCAAAGCGAAAAAGGAAACAACCCTGAGCACCCATCCCTACTTCATCAAAGTGAATGGGAGCGCCGTGGTGCCGAAAGCCGCGACGCCCGTGATCGAAAGTGCCGCACCGGCGCAGGCTGCCGTCGCCCCGGCTGCAGAAGGAAGCCGACGCGTCAATCTCTACGAAGCCCTGGGCATTTTTACCGCAGGATTTGCCGTCGGCGCGGCGTTTATCTGGATGCTTTTGCTCCGCCGCACGGAGCGCACTCCAAGGCGTGCCGTACCGTCCCCGATGGCCAAACAGCTCAAAGCCGCCAAAAAAGACCGGGAACTCTTCGAGCTGCTGCTGCCGCGCAAAGGCGAATCTCCGCTGATCGACGAAACGCTGGCGTACCTGGAAGCCAATCTCTATCGCGGCGCAAAACACGGAATCGACCGCAAGGCACTAACGGCGTATTTCAACGGGCAAACGCAGAAGCGCATCGACCTAGTCTGAACCGCATGGCGTAAGAGCGTTTTGCTATAATTTCCGGCTCAAAAAGGAAAACAAATGCGACCGATACTCTTAGCCACGCTCTTCTCATCCATGCTCTCCGCCGCACCTGTACAATGGATCGTCGACTACGACAGCGCCCTTTCCGAGGCGAAGAAAACGCATCGCCCCCTGATGCTTTTCCTATCAAAACCGCACTGCAAAACCTGCCGCTTTATGAAGGAAAAAGTCTTTACGGATCCAAAAGTGCAAGCCTATCTGCAGAAACACTACGTTACGGCCAAACTCAATGTCGGGGATCACACACTACCGGAAAAATACCGCATGCGTATGAGCCCGGTCTTCACGTTCATCGACCCGGAACAGACCGAGATCGTCGAACAGATCATCGGCGGCAGAAAAGCCACCGCTTTTATGCAAACGCTGCAAAACGTCCTCGATGAAAATCCGCAGTTCCGCTGAGTTGGGCACAGGACTTTAAAACAACGTAGAAAATGAAGTTGGAAGAAGGGATGCGGCCGAAGCCGCGGAGAAATTAGTTCGAGCTGTCCGGCAGCGGCGTTTTTGCCGTACGCGCCGGAAGGACCGGATACTCGACCTCCGGTTTTTCACCGGTGAGCGCTTTGAGGAACGTCTCGATGCTTTCGGTCTCTTTGTCCGTCAGCTTGACGCCCAGCTGCGTCTCACCCATGATTTTGATCGTCTCTTTCAGGCTCCAGACTGTCCCGTTGTGGAAATACGGCGCCGTTTCCACGATGTTGCGCAGCGTCGGGACTTTGACCATGCCGTTCTCGTCGCCTTTGAAGTCGCCGACGTTCATGTATTTGAACTTTCCGATCAGCGGGAACACCTGCATGCCGCCCCCCAGGCCGACACCGTTATGACAGGACGCACACCCTTTGTCGATAAAAGTCTTCAAGCCCGCTTTTTCCTCTTTGCTCAGCGCCTTGTCGCAGCCGCTGAGGTATTTGTCATAGCGCGACGGCGTCACCAGCGTGCGTTCGAACACCGCGATGACATCGGCGACGTCCTTGAATTTCGGCTCCATCTTCGGATCGCCGTACGCGCGGCGGAATTCGCGGACGTATTCGGGAATGGAGTTGACCACAGCCGTAACGTGTTCGGGCTTTGCCGCCATCTCCGGCGCCGCCTGCATCGGCCCCTGCGCCTGGTCTTCGAGGTCCGGGCTTCGACCGTCCCAGAACTGTTTTTGCATAAAGACCGCGTTGTACACGGACGGAGAGTTCAGGTGGTGCGGATTGTGGCGCCATTTGTGTCCGATCGCCGCCGGAACGCCGTCCACGCCGCCGGTCGCAAGGTTGTGACAGGTGTTACAGCTGATCAGTTCGCTTTTGGAAAGGCGCGGATCGAAAAAGAGCTTCTTGCCGAGCTCGACCTTGGCCGCCGTAATCGGGTTTTTCGGATTATCGATCATTTTATACAGTTCCAGCGTGTTTTCCGGGATCGGAGCCAGCCCCATCCCTTTGGCCTGGTCGGCCAGGGAATCTGCCATAACGGAAGATGCGAGCACACAGGCGGTCAACGTCATTTTTTTCAACATGTTCTCTCCTCAATAGAATGTCCGGAGGCCCGAAAACACTAAGTGCTTCCAAGGCATTCCGAATAATTTTTATAAGGAAATTGTATCTTCAAGCGATAATCTTTTTCCTTAAATAAAAAAACTACTTCCGCTTAACGGAAGATAATAAATGCCGGGCTTTCCTCTTCATTATCCGGCTTTTTACCTTTTTATTGCTTTAATGCTAACTATGAATAAAGAAGTCATCGCCACAAACCTGCGGACCCACCATCTGAAGGTGACGCCGCAGCGGCTCAAAATCGTCGAAAGCCTCAATACATTCGGGCACCTCAATATCGATATGCTCTACCAGGAGGTGAAAGAGACGTATCCGAACGTTTCCCTGGCAACGGTCTACAAGAACCTGGCCATCATGACG
>JARROU010000152.1:0-3695 GCA_037383585.1 Campylobacterales bacterium
CCGCACGCCTTCGATCGTCAGCGACGTCTCGGCAATGTTCGTCGCCAGCACGATCTTGCGTTTTCCTTCCGGTGCGGGGAAGATGGCGTGCTGCTGTGCCGATTTGGACAGGTCGCCGTACAGCGGCGCGAGGATGCAGTCACCGCCGACGGAGGCGCGCAGAACGCGCTCGAGGGCTTTGATCTCTTTGACCCCCGGCAAAAAGACCAGTACGCTTCCCTCTTCTTCTTTCAAGGCCGAAAGCACCGTCTCGGCCGCGACGCCGGGAAGCGATTTGGCGTCGGGCTGCTTTCTGCGGGGATCGAGGTAGCGGTATTCGATGGGGAACGTCCGGCCTTCGCTGGAGACGACAGCGGCGCCGGGCAACACGCCTTTGATCGCATCCGCGTTGAGCGTTGCCGACATGACAATAATCCGCAGATCGTCGCGCAGCAGGGCCTGCGACTGCAGCGCGAGCGCCAAGCCGAGGTCGGCGTGTATGGAACGCTCGTGAAACTCGTCGAAGATCAGAACGCCGACGCCCTCCAGCGCCGGGTCGTTCTGCAGCATCCGCGTCAGGATCCCCTCGGTGACGACCTCGATTTTCGTACCGGACGAGACCTTCGTCTCCTGGCGGATCCGGTAGCCCACCCGCTCGCCGACCGCTTCGCCCGTGAGCTCCGCCATCCGGTACGCGGCGTTGCGCGCCGCCAGCCGCCGCGGTTCGAGCATGACGATCTTTTTGTCTTCTAGCCACGGTGCATCCAGCAGCTCCAGCGGCACCACCGTCGTTTTCCCCGCGCCCGGAGGCGCCTGCAGGATCAGCTGGTTCTGTGTGCCGAGCGCCTCGGTCAATTTTGCAAGGACGGCATGGATGGGCAGATCGGTTAACATAGACGGCATTATATCGGTTCCGGTGCGAATCCCCGCGCTGTTCTTCATTCATGCATACCGGTGTTGCTGTCTGCATCACGTCGTTTGGGCTTATTTCTGCTGATTTTTCTTTGAATAATATTATATAATATATTATACAAGAAAGATTGTGGACAATTCCCGAGCCTCTGTTTTTCCGCCGTCAGTTTAACCCGCTATTAATACTTTTATATACCAGCCGCTGCACACCATTCCGCTCCTCCCTATACAAACGGCTATGACGAATAAAACAACTAACATTCTTCTTTAATTCGTCATTAAGTCATACTTATTATTATTATGACTTCAATTAATCCAAACAGCAGGAGCTCTTATGACTGAAAAACTTTTCAAAGAGAAATACCCCATCCACACGATTGAAATGCCCAAAGCCGATATGAAAACCACTGACATGAATGCGATCGTCGAACACTTCAAATCGAAGATCCAAGCCCACCCCGTCGCGACGTTTATCGGTGTGTTTGACCACTATGCACATACGACGTCTTTGCCGGAGGGCAACATGCCCGAATCAATCCTCGACGCCAAGAACGTCATCTGCTGTTTCGGCAAAGAGCTCCCTTCCCCCGAAATGCTCGCCGTACGCCCGCGCTCTTTCGGCATCGCGGAAAAAGCGGACAGCTATGTCATCTCCTTCCTCGAAGCGCCGAATCCCGCAGCAAACGAGGCGATGACCGCCTGGACCAAGGCGCTGCTCGCCGAATAAGCGCCCCGTGCCGCCGCGGCACGCCCTATCACCTATCACTAGTCACTGATGACGCTTTCCAGCCCTTCCCGATCGGTTAAAACGATTTTTCTCGCACGCACCTCGACCCATCTGTTCTCTTTGAAACGCCGCAGGATGCGTGAAACCGTCTCGGGCGTCAGAACGATCTCCGATGCGATCTGCTTCTGGGTCGTATGTTCGAGGGCATCGGCATGATCGAGCAGATAGCGCGCCAGGCGCGTCGGGGCATCATCGATCAGGGTGCGCCGAATCACCTCTTCGAGCTGCTTGATCTTGCCTGAGAGCGAACGGATAATGCCCAGTGCCAGTTCCGGCCGGTTGAGAAAACGGCTTTTGAAGGCGTCGAAGTTGATCTCATAGAGTACGACATCGCTTGCGCAGCGTGCGGTGGCCGGATAGGGGATCTCTTCGAAATGGGCCATTTCGGCGACGAGGTCATTGGCGCGGAAATCGGCCAGGACGATCTCGTTGCCCGCGGCGTCATGTTTGCTGACGCGCACCACGCCCGATTCGATCAGGCGGAGCTTGTCGGGCATTTCTCCGGCGTAAAAAAGGATCGTCCCTTCGGGATAGGACTTCACCCGAGTGATCTTTCGCAGCTGTGCAAGATCCGCTTCTTGCAGCCGGCTGAACAGATAGCAGTGTTCCAGTCCCATCAGACCTCCAACTTGATCAAAATCAATTTAATTGAACACCATCGTACCCTATACTGGCGTAAAAAAAGGAAATAATGATGATCGATTTTGCCGACGTTCCCAGTGTCGCCTTTGAAGAAATGAACACCGTCCACGCCGAAGAGGCGGAACTGCTCAACCGGATCGAGTCGCTGCTCGATGCGAACGCTTCGGAGGAGGACCTCTCTAAGACCCTTGAAACGCTCTTCGAGCATACCCGCGCGCACTTCGCCAACGAAGAGCGTCTGATGCGCGAAACGGGTTTCCCGCCGTATGCGATGCACAAAGCCGAGCACGACCGGGCCCTGAACGAGTTCCAGCTCGTGATGATGGACTGGCGCACGAAAAAGGACAACAACATTCTGCGCGAATACATCGGTTCGACCGTGCCGCAGTGGCTGCACCAGCACATCGCGACGATGGACACGGCGACGGGGAACTTTATCGCCATGGTCAAGGGACGCTGAATGCAACAGGCCGCATTTTTGGAAACGACCCGTTTCGGCGACAAGGTGCAGATCGACAAAATGATGGAAACTCCGTTTTCGAAGGAGATCCGCATCTGCATGGCCAAAGGCAACGTCATGAAAGAGCATTCCGCGCCCGGGGCCATTACCATCATGGTGCTCAACGGGTGCGTCTCCATCACTTCAATGGATGCCACGGTCGAACTCACAGACGGAGGCATGGTCTGCTTCGACGCCAATGTCCCCCACTCCCTTGAGGCGAACGAAAAGAGTGTTCTAAGGCTGACCCTTTCAAAGAACGATTCCATCCAGCGGGTCATTTCACTCACATAAATTCGAACGCAGCGAAACCTGCCCAAAAGGTCCGTGTTCGTCATACTTTGTTTCCGCATTTTCAAACAATAAAGCATAATAATATTTCACTCTGTTATACTTTTTGCATTTATGCCCCTTTTTCAGGGAGGCATATTGATAGATTATTGGAAATCAAAACAGGAGAAGTATTGTTTCTATTTGAAAGAGCGTTTGCATCGAAGAGCGTACTCGTTTTTCTTTTGATGATTTTGCACAGCTGCGTCTTTGCCGGGACCGATTCCCCCGTCCCAATGGAAAAAACGCCCGCGTGGGTCATAGAAAAAGCGGTGATCGTTCCCAAGGACATCCCCAAAGACGATATCGACAACGGCGTCTACTATCTGCATGCGGACAACCAGATCAAAGTGGATGAAGGCAAAAAAACCGTTTATTACGCCCGTTTCGCCGAGCTCGTCGTCAACCGCGAAGGGCTGGAAGCCGTTTCGCAGATCAATCTGGATTACGACCCCTCCTATCAAAAAATCGCACTGCACTCCCTGCTGATTCATCGCGGCGATCAACGCATCGACAAAACGAAAACGGCAAAAACCACACTGCTGC
>JARROU010000153.1:0-5488 GCA_037383585.1 Campylobacterales bacterium
GGGCCATACGGACAATGTCCCGATCAAAAGCGCGCGCTTCCCAAGCAACTGGGAGCTCTCCACGGCCCGGGCGCTGAGCGTCGTGCACCTGATGATCGAGGAAGGCGTCGCGCCGGGCAACGTCTCGGCCGCCGGCTTCCTCGATCATCAGGTGCACGACGCTCAGCGCCCGGGCCGTGGAGAGCTCCCAGTTGCTTGGGAAGCGCGCGCTTTTGATCGGGACATTGTCCGTATGGCCCTCGATCTGGAAACGGCGGTCCGCAAAGTGCTTGATGACCTCGGCAATCTGCCCGATCGCCGACTTCCCTTCGCCGTTGATCGTCGCGCTGCCGCTGGCGAAGAGGACATTATCGGGCAGGTTGATGACGATGCGCCCCTGCTCGATGCTCACCGTCAGCTGCCCGCCGTCGATCATCTTCTGCAGCTCCTTGACGAACTGCGCGTAAATCTCGTTGCGTTTTTTGGTCTCCGCCTCGATCCGTCTCATCGTCTCGAGCTGGGCCTGCGAAGCCTCGAGCTCGGTCCGGGATTGGGAGAGCTGCGCCTGCGAATCCCGGAGTTCGGTCTGAGACGCGGAAAGCTGCAGCTGCAGCTTTTTCAGGTCATCCTGAAGGAGGGTCCTTTTGCCGTCCAGGTCCGCAAGCTCCTCCCGAGTCTGCTCAAGTGCTTCGTTGTTGCGTTCGATCTGCAGCTGCTGATTTTCGATGGTCTGCTCCGCCGTCTGCAGCTCCCCGCGGGTCTGCTCCAGCTCCTTGAGCGTCGCTTCGTGGGTCTGTTTGGTGACGCAGCCCGTACTCAGCAGCGCCACGGCCGCCAGTGCGGCAAGGGAAAGACGTGTCATTTGGTGTCTCCTTAGGATCGGTTTGGGAGATTATAGCCAAGGAAGGTATACCGGCAAAGGCGAAGAAACGGCCACCGTTTCATGCGAATTCAAAGAGACGCTGTGGCATACTCTTGCCAAAAAGAAGAGGAAGGTTTTATGCCGAAATATAAGATCATAACCGCCGCCTTTGCCGGGCTGCTGTGTTTCCAGAACGCCCATGCCGGCTTTCTCGACTCCCTGGTCGAAGAGGTGCAGAAGTCGGCGCAGGAGGCCACGCAGACGAGCGGCGGCTCCGTCTCCGGCCTGAGCGCGGCCGAGATGGACGGCGGGCTGCGCGAAGCACTCAACAAAGGGGTGAAGGAGGCCATTTCGCGGCTCGGGCGAAAAGACGGCTATTTCGGCATAAAACCTTCCTCTTCTTTTTGGCAAGAGTATGCCACAGCGTCTCTTTGAATTCGCATGAAACGGTGGCCGTTTCTTCGCCTTTGAGATGAGCATCGATGATGCGAAAAAGATCCTTACCGGTCCCGACGACGCCGCGACCGATTACTTCCGCGTCACATCCGGCCCGGCGCTCGAAGCGGCGATCCTCCCCATCGTCAAGGAGTACACGGAGCAGACCGAGGTGACGAAATACTACAAATCGATGATGGGCGCCTACGACACCTACGGCGCGCCGCTGATCGAGAGCAGCGGGGTCGGAGAGTACATCGACGCCTTCGCCGGCACGTCCGGGGAGACGACGTTCGACCCGCGCGACCTCGACGGCTACATCACCGCCAGGGGCGTCGACGGCCTCTTTACGGTGATCGCCGAGGAGGAAAAACAGATCCGTACCGACCCTGCGGCGCGCACGAGCGAACTGCTCGAAAAGGTCTTCGGCACGAAGTAACGGGCACTGCGTTAACGAAAACTGTCGTACAATTGGGATGATAAACAGGAGGGAACCATATGAAAACGTATTCGCTGCAGCTGCGCCTCTGGCACTGGCTCAACGCCGTCGTCGTCCTGGGACTGCTGGGGACCTTCTTGCCCCGATGTGGGAGTGGCACATCATCCTGGGCTATGTCTTTGCCGCGCTGGTGCTGTGGCGTCTGGTGATGATCTGGCGCGAGGGCTTGGGGTATGCGCCCGAGAACGCGCACATGGCGTGGGTCTACCGCGGCTATAAACTCCTCTACGTCATTATGGCCTTCATGGCGGTGAGCGGGATTCTGGTCCATCTCTACAGTGACATCGGTCTGGCCAAGGAGACGGCGCACGACATCAAGGAGCTGCATGAACTGGTGGCGTGGAGCATCGTCGCCTTCGTCGTCCTGCACATCGCCGGCGTTTTCGTCGCCGACAACCGCGACCAGAAGGGGATCACCTCCAAGATGATCTCCGGCTGACGCGCGGCGGCCATTCAGAATTTTCTTGTCGCTGAACGATTCTTTTTCCCGGGACGCAGTCCCCCTGAGAACACAGCATGTGCGATGACAGAATAAAAGAGAAACGGATAGCAGGGACCGCTATGAATGGAAACCGTTATGGACCTTGAACCGCTCAACGCGCGCATCCGAAACTGCCGCCGGTGCCGCCTTTGCGAGACCCGCACAAACGCCCTCTGCGGCGAAGGGAACCCCGAGGCGGAGCTCATGTTCGTCGCCCAGGCGCCCGGCGAAGTCGAGGACCGGGAGGGGCGGATGTTCCTGGGACCTTCGGGCCGGGCCTTTTTCGAACTGCTGGGGGAGGCCGGGATCTCCCGGGAAGCCTTCTATATGACCAACCTGCTCAAGTGCCGCCTTCCTCATAACCGAAAGCCCAGGCGCGACGAGATCGACGCGTGCCGCCACTACCTCGACGCCGAGATCGATATGATCCGTCCGAAGCTGCTTGTGCCGCTGGGGTACTACGCGACCCGCGCGCTTTTTGAAAAGTACGGGCTGCCGTGGCCGAGTGCAGCGGAAAAAGGCGGGCTTTTCGGGACCGTGCATCGCGCCGGGGTGTGCTGCATCTACCCGCTGCGCCATCCTGCGGCCCTGCTGTACAATCCCGCGCTTAAAGCGGAAATGGCCGGGGCCTATCGCCGGCTTAAAGGCGTGCTGGAGGCGTGCTGCGGATAGGGTGTATAATGGTTTCTTGCAACGATCGAAAGGAGCCGTGATGAAAAAGACCGTGATGCTGCTGTGCCTGCTGCTGGGCGCGGCGCTCTTCGCCGGGACGCCGGCGGCGGGCAGAGACGCGCTGATCAAAAGCGAGGTCGAGACCGCCGTCAGCATGCTCGCTGCGCTGGAGATGAAGCACCTGCTGGGCGAACTGAGCAAAGACGAAGCAATGGCCCTCGGGGCCGACCTGCTGCGCGACCTGCGCTACGGGGAGGAGGGCTACTTCTGGGCCGACACGGAAGCGGGCGTCAACGTCGTACTCTACGGCCGAAAAGACGTCGAGGGCCGCAGCCGGATCGATGCGAGAGATTCCGACGGCGTCTACTACATCCGCGAATTCCTCCGTCTGGCCAAAGAGGGAGGCGGCTTCGTCGAGTACCGCTTCCCGAAACTGGGCGAAACAAGGCCCGTCCCAAAGCGCTCCTATGTCAAACCGTTCAAACCGTTCGGCTGGGTGATCGGCAGCGGCTACTATAAAGAGTAGGGCGGTGAGCGCAGCAGCCGCTATTTTTGAATGCTTTTGAGCATCTGCTCGAAATAAGGGCGGTCTCTGAGGCTCATGAACTCCTCTTTGAAGCTGATGACTTCCAGTCCGGCGGTGTTCGATGCCGGTTCCAGCTCCTTGAGCATGATCGAAAAGCGGCTGCCGTCGTAGAGGCGGGTGTTGTCCATAAAGGGCATGTCAAAGTAGGAGACATCAAAACTGACCTCTTTGCCGATCCTGCTCGAGCAGTAGGCGGGCTCCCGGCCGCCGAACAGGTCTTCATAGACGATCAGATGGACCCGGGCCGCGTTCTCTTTGAGCGCTTCGACCGTGAGCTCGATGGAGTGGTATTTGCTTTTCCTGCTCCACTCGCGGTCGCACGCCTCATTTTGCGGAATGCTCGCATCGGGCACGGTCGAACAGCTGCCGTGCGAAGAGATCGGAATGTTTTTGACTTCGTCTACGTTGTATAGACGGATGCAGTAGGTTCCCCCGACCGTCAGCCCCACTTCTTCTTCGAACCCGCCGATCGAGGCGAGCTGTACCGCCTGCTTCGATGCCGTGCTCCCGGCCAGATCGATCAGTTCCTCTTTCAACTGCATTGATCGGGGGTCGTCGCGCCGGGAAAGTTTTCGGTAGAGGTCTTCGAAGAGGGGCTTCGCGTCGAAGAACTCCTGGAAGTTCTTCGTCAGCAGTGCGAGCAGGACCAGCTGTTCTTCAAGCCGTTCCGGCGTATCCGGACCCGAACCGGTCAGGTCGGTTTTCCCCAGGTAGGTCTGGATAAGCGTGTTGAACATTTCGGAGCGGATCGACGTATCCGACTGCTCCCGCTGGCTCATGATGTCGGCATAGACCTGCGACTTCTGGTTATTCTGCGCATTGATATGCAGGACCCACGGGATGAGAATCGAGCCCGCCAGTGCTGCGATCGCCGTAATGATCTTGGCAAAGCTTTCTATTTTTTGCATCGGCCACCTCTTTTATGGATTCCGTGCCTTTAGGGGATACGGAAGTCTCTCCGGTTGCGGGGTTTGTTGAAGATATGGACTTTGAACACGGTAGAACCGATCCGGACAGCATGGCTGCCCGGGGCTACCCGGATCGAGTAGACCCCCGCGGCGTTCGTTTCGGCCTGGTGCGCGGCATCGTCGTCAACCGTAATGGTCACGTTCGCGGCCGGCCGGCCGTTTTGGTGGAAAATCTGCCCGTACATTTTGGACATCTGGGCAGCCGGCAGGCCCGAGGCCAGCAGGAGTATCACTCCGAAGCGAGTCAGAAAACGCATGGGGTTCCTTTTTTTCGCGGCTTATGATCATTCTACCATGAAATGGTATGATGGTCCATCTCCATAAGAAAAAAACAGATGAAAGGGCAGGGGCAAGCCGGCCATGCACTACGAAGCGATCCACGACTTTGACGATCTGAGCACCGGACGGATGCGCGCACTCCAGGAGGAACTGCGTGCGCGGATTGTGGCGCGGCCTCTGAAAAAGGTGCCCCGGATCGCCAGCGGGGTGGACCTTGCCTACGCGGGCGGCAAAGCCGTTGCCGTCATCGTAACGATGGAGATAGATAGCCTGGAGATCCTCGAAGAGGTTTCCGTCGTTGCCGACGTCGGGCTCCCCTTCATTCCCGGCTATCTCGCCTTCCGCGAACTCCCGCCCTTTTTAAAAGCGTGGAACAAAGCGACCGTGGAACCCGATGTTGTCTTTTTCGACGGCCAGGGGCAGCTGCATCCGCGGCGCATGGGAATCGCGACCCACGCCTCTTTCTTTATCGGCAAGCCGACCGTCGGCGTCGCGAAGTCGCGTCTTTGCGGAAGTTACGAAGAACCCGCCATGGAAGCGGGGAGCCTCAGCCCGGTCTATGACGGGGAGGAGGTGATCGGGGCCGTCGTGCGCTCGCGTGCGAACGTCCGCCCGATCTTCGTCTCCGCCGGCAACGCCATCACGCTCGAGGAGGCCGTGGCATTGACAAAGCGGTTCATTACGCCGAAAAGCCGCATTCCTCTCATTACCGGTCTTGCCGACAAGC
>JARROU010000154.1:0-5003 GCA_037383585.1 Campylobacterales bacterium
GAGCCCTTCGTGCGAAACCGTATAGTACGGGATGCCGAACTTCTCGATCAGCGGTTGCAGTTGATCGTAGTTGGAGACGACGCCCAGGATGTTGGCATCGAGCTCGCCGGCTTCGTAGCGGATCAGCAGATCCCCCAGAGCGTGCGACTCTTTCGTCACCATCAAAACGATGTTTTTCTTTTCGGGCGCGACGATGCGCAGGTTCGCTTTTTCCGGCAGAACGGCGCGGAGCTCTTTTTCGAGAGCATTGCCGTCGATGGAACCGCTCACAACGCTGCGCATAAAAAAGAGATTGGTATCCCGGTCGACGAACTCGCTGTTGGTGACAACATTCAGGTCGTACTTGAAAAAGATGCTCGAAACTTTGTAGACAAGCCCTTTTTCGTCACGACAATCGATCAGTACCCGGTATTCTTTCATTCTTTGGCCGCGTAGTTGGCGATGATGTCACCCATTTCACTGGTAGAGCACACCTCTTTGGCGTCAAAATTCGCCAGGTCCTGGGTACGGTAGCCTACTTTGAGTGTCTGCTTGATTGCAGCATCGATGTGATCCGCGGCCGCGGTTTCACCCAGGGCGAACCGGAGCATCATCGAAGCGCTGGCGATCGTTGCAATGGGGTTGGCGATCCCCTGCCCCGCAATGTCCGGCGCCGAACCGTGGATCGGTTCATAGACACCGATCTTCGCCCCGACCGAGGCGGACGGCAGAAGGCCGATGGAGCCCGAGAGCATGCTCGCCTCGTCGCTGAGGATGTCCCCGAAGATGTTGCCCGTCAGGATGACGTCGAACTGTTTCGGGTCGCGGATCAGCTGCATGGCCGCATTGTCGACGTACATGTGCGAAAGCGAAACTTCGGGGTACTCTTTGGCCACCTCTTCGACCGTCTCACGCCACATCTGCGAGACGTCAAGGACATTGGCCTTGTCGACGGAACAGACGCGTTTGTTGCGCTCCATCGCGATCTTGAACGCCGTATGCGCGATACGGACGACTTCGTCTTTCGTATACACCATCGTATTGAAGGCCTTGTCGCCTTCGCGCCCTTTCGGTTCGCCGAAGTAGATGCCGCCGATCAGTTCGCGCACGACCATCAGGTCGACACCCTGAACGATTTCGGGCTTGAGCGAGCTGGCATTGACCAGTTCGTCGTAGACAACGGCCGGGCGCAGGTTGGCGAAGACGCCGAGCTCTTTTCTGAAACGGAGCAGACCGCTTTCGGGACGCTTTTCGCGCGGCAGGTTGTCCCATTTTTCACCGCCGATCGCACCGAAAAGAACCGCATCGGAATTCAGTGAGACGTTGATCGTTTCCTGCGGAAGGGGATCGCCGGTAACGTCGTACGCGCTTCCCCCCATTAGGACCTCTTTGTAACGCAGAGAGAAATCGAAACGTGCGGCGACGGCATCCAGTACTTTGACGGCCTCATCCACGATTTCCGGACCGATTCCGTCCCCTTTGATCAGAGCGATATTGTAGGATTTCATGCTTTGCCCCCTGCTTTAACTTCTTCTTCCGCATAGTTCATCAGGCCGCCGGCGGTGAGCAGCTCCTGCATGAACGGCGGGATCGGCGTGAACGAGTAGGTTTTTCCGGTCGTTTTGTCGGTCACGGTACCCTTGTCCATATCGATCGAAACCGTGTCACCTTCATTGATCTCGGCGCTCTCTTCCAGCTCGAAAATCGGCAGTCCCATATTAAAGGCGTTGCGGTAAAAAATGCGGGCGAACGTCGGGGCAATTACCGCGGCGATCCCGGCTGCTTTGAGGGCGATGGGCGCGTGTTCGCGTGATGAACCGCAGCCGAAATTGTTGCCCGCGACGATGATATCACCCGGCGCCATCTTGGAAACGAAATCCGGATCGGCGTCCTCCATTACATGCTTCGCGAGTTCTTTGGGATCGGATGTATTGAGATAACGAGCGGCGATGATCAGGTCCGTATCGATATCCTGACCGAACCGCCAGACTTTTCCTTCGAGTGTGTTCATAGAAGATCCTGCAAATTTTTGCTGCGATTATATCCAAAATGTTTCAAAGCGCGTTGAAGCAGGTGTAATATTATATAATATACCATATAGGCCGGATCAACCCCGAATAAGAAAGCAAAGCCTAAGCCATTTGAAAGTATAATCCAGACTTAACTCAAAAACGGCACTTCTCTTACCCGGCCTCTGTTTCCGGGCAATTCCCAAGGTGCCTTATTCTATTCCAGGAGCTTTTCACCCGATGACCGCAAAAGAACTCAACAAAGCCCTCGAAACCCTTTTTGCCGAACACGACTCCGAGCACTGTATCACCTACGAAACAATCTCAGAACTTTTTGAAAAAAACCCGACCGCAGCACAATCGAAAAATGTGCTGAAGCTTGCCGAAAAGTACAAACGATGTCTCTATACGGCTTCCGAGCACGCAAAACTGATGAACGAGCAGGAGGCCGAAGCGCGACGTAACGCCCAGCGCAAACTCATCGAAAACGCCAGCGGCGAAGATTTTGACATCCTGAAACAGCATGAACTGATGGAGTGGTCCCGCTCCGACTCACCGGTGCGGATGTACCTGCGTGAAATGGGCCAGATCCCGCTGCTGACCAAAGAAGAAGAGATCGAGATCTCGAAAAAAATCGAATTCGGCGAGAGCATCATCATCGATGCAATCTGTTCCGTCCCCTACCTGATCGACTTTATCCTTGACTACAGAGAACCGCTGATCAACCGCGAACGCCGCGTCAAGGAACTCTTCAAGAGCTTCGAGGACGAAAAAGACGATGACGACGGGGATGACGACGACAGCGGTGACAAAAAAGTCAGCGCCAAGGACAAAAAGCGCGTCGATCTGGTCGTCAGCAGCTTCAAAGCCCTTGAGAAAGCGAAAAAAGACTGGCTGAAATCCTCGGAAAAAATGCCCGAAGGCGTCGAAGCCGGCGAACTCAACGAAGAGATCGTGCAGCATTTCCTGACCGTCAGCTTCAAAAAGAAAATCCTTAAAGAGAAGCTGCTGGACCTCGGACCGACGTCCAAGCTGATCAACGAGCTCGTCAAATCGATGGAGACCTCGCTCAAGAGCGACGAAGGCTTTGAAAAAGAGCTCAAACGCCTCGAGTACAAGCTGCCGCTGTTCAACGACATGCTCCGTAATAACCACAAAGAGATCCTGGAGAACATTACCGAGCTCTCCAAGGAGGACATCGCGGGACGCGTTCCGGAAGCGACAATGGTCGGCACCTACATGGAGATCAAAAAACTGATCCAGACCAAAGAGGCGTCCAAGGGCGGTTTCAATATGGAACCCGAAAAGCTCTTCGACATTCTCGAGCAGATCAAGCGCGGTAAAGCGATCAGCGAAAAGGCGAAAACGCGCATGGCGAAGTCCAACCTGCGTCTGGTCGTCTCCATCGCCAAACGCTACACCAACCGCGGCCTTCCGTTCCTGGACCTGATCCAGGAGGGCAACATCGGCCTGATGAAAGCCGTCGACAAGTTCGAGTACCAAAAAGGCTACAAGTTCTCCACCTACGCCACGTGGTGGATCCGCCAGGCCATCAGCCGCGCGATCGCCGACCAGGCGCGTACGATCCGTATCCCGATCCACATGATCGAAACGATCAACCGCATCAACAAGATCATGCGCAAGTACCTGCAGGAGAACGGGAAGGAGCCCGACGTCGAGACGATCGCCGAAGAGGTCGCAGCGAAGAGGACGGACGGTTCGGCGACTTTATCGAAGACCGCACTTCCCTTTCGCCTTCGGACGCCATTTTGAAAGACGACCTCAAGGTTCAGATCGAGGGCGTGCTCGAACAGCTCAACGAACGCGAAAAGGCCGTCATCAAAATGCGCTTCGGCATCATGGACGATGAAAGCGACCGTACGCTTGAAGAGATCGGGAAAGAACTCAATGTGACCCGAGAACGTGTCCGTCAGATCGAAAGCAGCGCGATCAAGAAACTGAAACACCCGAAAGTCGGACGTAAACTCAAAAACTACATCGAGGAATAATGACGTTCGAACAGCAGTGGATCGAATACGATTTCAACCCCTTCATTCTCTTCAGCGCCTCGGGCAAAGTGCTCTCCGTCAATGCGGAGGGGCAGTACCTGCTCGGGGCAGTCGACCGCCATACGCTCTTTGAACTCGCAACGACCTACGCCAGCCCCTCGTTCGGTTTCAAGACCACTTTCATGGAACTGGAGTACGGGCGGTTCAAGATCTTCGGCATCATGGTCGGCTATGTCACCGAAGAGGAGATCGGCATCCGTTTTTTCCAGACCCCTTCTTTCCAGTTCACCCAGCCCGAGATCGAAGGCAATCTGGTCAATATCTATTCGCTGATCGACCTCTGTATCGCGACGAATTCCATCGGAAGCAAGTCGGAGTTTGCCAAGGACCTTGACCCGACCATGCCCGAAACCCGACTCAACACGGACCAGTTACGATCAACATCCCGGTCATCAACCAGTAGGCAGAAAGACTATCGGGAGGCGAAGAGCGCCCGGCCGCTCAGGTACCCGGAAATGATCCCCGCAGCCAGTCCAGGCAGAAAATACCACAATGAGAGCATCTGATTGTTTTTCAAAGCGATAAAGGCAAGTACGAGAAGTCCGTACGGGATCAGGCGGTAGACGGAGAGCAGTGCCGGCGTCGCCTTTGAAACGTTTTTAACGTTTGCCCGGTTTGCTTTCAGGCGGGCTTTTTCCTCTTTGATCACCTCTTTGAGCGGCTGCTCTTCCGCTTCAGCCGTCTCCTCTTCGCCGTAAAGGTCATACGGATCGTCGATCTTTTCGACCAGATCCTCCTGGTGCATTGCCGTCTCATTCTCCAGGTTGCGCAGTATCAGTTTCCGGTAGCTGTACATGGAACCGAGCAGAATGAGAAACGCGCAGACAAAAGCGACCTGGGCATTGATAAATGCCGCCTTCGAGACGGCCAGCAGCGCGTAGAGCGCCACATGCACGACGAGAAAAGGGCTAATAATGCTTCGCAGCTTCATCGTCGTCTTCGTCAT
>JARROU010000155.1:0-4848 GCA_037383585.1 Campylobacterales bacterium
GCTGGAAACGAAAAAATCGGAATGTCTTGTCAGAAAGGTGGCCGCCGAAGAAGCGCTCGATCGGCTGCAGAGGCTACAAAACCAGCGGGGGAAGGAACGTCCCTAAACGATCCGGATCATGACCGGTTCTGCCGCGACAAACGGCAGCTCCTCGATCTGTGAAAGCACCTTTTTCATATTGCCCTCTACCGCTTCATGCGTCGAGAAAAGCAGGTTCGCGAACCCGCCCGATGCCGGCCGCTGCAGCATCGTTTCGATGGAGATATCAAACTCACCGAAAAGCTGCGTGATCTTGGCCAGTACGCCCGGGCGGTCTTCCACGCGGATGCGCAGATAATATTTGGTGACGATGTCGTCGCTTTTGCGCAGTTTCAGTCCATGCTCGAGCGGAGTGTTGTAGCCCAGCATCGGCGAGCGTTTGCCGCCGGCACGGGCGATGTCAATGATGTTCGCCACGACGGCGCTGGCCGTTGCGTCGCCGCCCGCTCCCGGACCGTAATAAAGCGTTTCGCCCACACGGTCACCGATCACGCTGACGCCGTTCATGACCCCGTCAATCTTGGCGATCATCTGCGCTTTTTCGATCAGCGCCGCGTGGACACGCAGTTCGACTTCATCGCCGTCGCGCTTTGCGATGCCCAGAAGTTTGACCGCGTAGCCGAATTCTTTGGCAAAGGCGATGTCTTCCTGGGTCACCGATTCAATCCCCTCGATCAGGATGTCTTCGGGTTTGGCATCGATGCCGTAGGCGATGGAAGCCAGGATCAACAGCTTGTGCGCGGCATCGAATCCGCCGATGTCGAACGTCGGGTCCGCTTCGGCATAGCCCAGTTCCTGCGATTCTTTCAAGATCGCATCGAAGGCGATGCCTTCGTCCGTCATCTTCGTGAGCATGTAGTTGCAGGTGCCGTTCATGATCCCCTGGATGCCCTCGATATGGTTGGCGGAAAGCCCTTCGCGCAGCGCATTGATGATGGGGATGCCGCCGGCGACACTCGCTTCGTACTCGAATGCCAGATCGCCCGCCAGCTCTTGCAGCTCGTAACGGTGGTACGCCAGCAGCGCTTTGTTCGCCGTCACGACGGCTTTGCCGTTCTCCAGCGCTTTCTTGACGACGTCGAAGGGACCTTCCACCCCGCCCATCAACTCGACGACAATATCGATCTCAGGATCGTTGACGACTTCATAGGGATCGCTGGTCAACGCGATATCGATGCCGCGCTTCTTTGAGAGGCAGCGCACGACGCCCGTCTTGACGACGACTTCACTGCCCGCTCGGGCCGTGATCATCTCTTTGTTGTCCTCGAGAATCTGTACCACGGATCTTCCGACGGTTCCGACACCGATCACACCGACTTTAAGCATCTTCGTTCTCCTCAAACTGCTTCAGGAACTGCTTGATATTTTTCGCCGCCTGGCGGATCCGCTTTTCGTTCTCAATCAGGGCGATTCGGACATATCCTTCACCGTATTCGCCGAATCCGATGCCCGGTGCCACGGCGACCTGGGCCTCGACCAGCAGACGCTTGGAAAACTCAAGCGAGCCCAGATGCGCCGCACATTCGGGGATCTTCGCCCAGACGAACATCGACGCGCGGTTGCGACGGACCGGCCACCCGGCCCGGTTAAAGGCATCGATGAGCACGTCCTGACGCGTATCGTACTTGTGGATGATCTCCTCGACGCAGCTCTGGTCGCCGTTGAGCGCGACCGTCGCCGCGACCTGGATCGGCGTGAACATCCCGTAATCGAGCCAGCTTTTGATCTTCTGCAGCGCACCGATCAGTTTCTTGTTCCCGACAAAAAATCCGACGCGCCATCCGGCCATATTGTAACTTTTCGAGAGCGTAAATGACTCGACCGCGACGTCTTTTGCCCCTTCGACGCTCATGATCGACGGCGTCTTGTAGCCGTCGAACGTGATGTCGCCGTACGCGATGTCGGAGATCACATAGAAGCGTTCGCGCTTCGCCATCGCGACGATGCGCTCGTAAAACGCCGGGGTCACCGTCGCGGTGGACGGGTTGTGCGGGAAGTTGACCACGACGTATTTCGGTTTCGGGAAGGCGTCCTTGAACGCCGTCTCCAGGTGTTCGAAGAACTGATCCTCGTCTACGTTGTAGTCTTCATCAAAGACCAGCGGCATTTTCTGAACGCTGCCGCCTGCGAGGATGAATGCGAAAGAGTGGATCGGATAGGTCGGATCCGGAACGACCGCCACGTCTCCGGGGTTCGTGATCGCGTACGTTTTTCGCGGATATGTGCCGGGGTGTCGCCGTCGGGATTCCCCATACTGAAGTCGATAACATCCGCACCCGCGCGCCGTTCGGCCATTTTCAGGTCGTTTACTTCGGCAAAAACGTATTTCGGCAGCCGGCGGATACGGTCAAACTGGATTTCGTCAAACATCGTTTATTATCCTAAGGACGACTATTGCGCTTTGACGCTCAACCCCGCATTCATGTTTTTCCGGCTGTAGAGATCCGCAATCTTCACGTAGGCGCAGCCGCGGGGAAGATTGATGATGATCTGCCAGCTTCGTCTGTCCCGTTTGTAGAGCTTGAGCAGGCGCAAATCGTCGTCGTAAAATGCAATGTAAGGATACCAGTTATTTCCTTTCAGGCTCCAAAGCGTCAGTTTGGTGGCCTTGGAAACGTCCAGCCAGCGCGGGTAGACCAGCCGTTTCATCGTCACTTTTTTGCCCGGCTCGAGCGGTGTCAGCTTGAGATGCGCCGCACTCATATCGATAAAATAACGCCACTGCGTATCGCTGATGCGCTCGATGTCCAGTACACGGCATCCGCGGCGGGAAAGTTCGCGCTGAAGCGCCGTGGGATCGGTGGCATACTCCGACTCCATCTTGATGCGCCAGATGTACCCTGCGTTGTTCAACACCGCCGAATCGGTCAGATAATGGTAATAGCCCATTTCACGCAGCGTATCGCTCATCAGCGTCATGAAAAACTGCGGAGTCCCGTTGGTCTCGAAGGTCAGTTCAAGGGTTTTCGGTTCGTCGTAAAAGAGCGTGAGCAGCCCGTTCTCTTTGAGGGTCTCGACGACACGGACAACATCAAGCCGTCCCTCCTTCTCGTAGCGGTCCGTGTCGGAAAAGATGACGCGGATGAACCCTTCGTTCCTTGCATAGGTATTTTCTCCGATCAGGGAGCGTACCTTCTCAAACAGGGGCGATTCTGCCCAAAGGGATACCGCGCATTCTGCCCCGATTGCGCGCTTTGAATTCCGCTTCATCCAACACAAGACACTTGCCCGCTTCGTACAGCAGATACACCCGTTCGCGCTGCGAAAAACGGGTTTTCTCTCCCCCGCATTCCAGGGAGAAGAACCCGTGGCCCGTCACGATCAGCCACGTTTTCGATCCGTCCAGATGCAGCGGTTCGTCCGTCGTTTGGGCGGTGCGTTTCGATGTCTCCGCATCTATGACGCCGAGCCATATCGTCGTTGTCGGTCGCAGAACGACATCTTCAGACACAAGAACCTCGCTTTTTGACGGCGTTTCGACCGTGAGGTTTGTCTCCTTCGGTGCTGCCGGTTCGACGGTTTTGACGACGGCATTCGCCTCGGCTTTTTCAACGGATGCAGGGCCTTCGTCCGCTTCGGTTGCCCCAACCGCTTCGACGGATTCGACCGCCTCACGCTGGTGCGTCTCCTGAATGCTGTCCATCTGCGCCTGCGTCTGCGAAACCGTCGTCGTGTTCATCGAGGCGAGATTGGCCCGCGCCTGCTCGATCGCGGTGTTGTTCAGTTCGATTTTCTCTGCTTTATCCCCGCCGCCGAGCACCAGATAGGTCACCATCACCACAAGGATCAAAAGCGCCGTCAGCACCGCCACGGTCATGCGCTGCTGTTTTTTGGATTTCGCCGCATTGGCAAACGGGTCGTCTTCCACCGGCTCAAGCGGTTCTTCGACCTCGGGCATGCGTTGGGAGAACTCGTCGCGCCACGCCGTCAGGTCCACATCGAATTCCCGTTCGATGATCGTGACAAAACCGTTGAACTGGATTGCCGAAAAAGACTCAAACTCCCCCGCCAGCAATTTATGGACATTGTCCGTCGAAATGTGGGTCCGCATGCTGATCGCCTCGACGCCGATCTTTTTCAGCATTTCAATCGCTGCTGTATTCATACTGCCCGCATCCTTTCCATCAGAATCGCGCCCGCTGCACTGACGTTCAGTGAATCAAACCCGTGTGCCATCACGATTTTAACCCCTTGGTCCAGCCGCTTCACGGCACGAGCCGGGATCCCCTCCCCTTCATTGCCGAGCAGCAGGGTACGTTTGCCCTCGAAAGAGAGGTTCCGGACGTCTTCGCCTTCCATCACCGCGCCGTAGAGTCTGTGACCGCTGTTTTTCAGTTCGGTCAGGACGTCGTAGAGGTTGGTCGTGACATTGAACGGCAGATCGTACAGGGCACCGGTCGAACTGCGCACCACCGGCTCCAATGCCAGCGACTTGAGCCCGGTCACGACGACCCCGTCCGCGCCCAGGGCGTAGGCGCTGCGCACAATCGCCCCGATGTTGCCTACATCGGTAATGCCGCACAGCACGACCACGAACGATTTTTCGGCCAGCGCACGAAGCGCCACGGGTTCCACCGGTTCCGTCTCGGCCAGGAAGCCCTGATGATTGCCGCTGCGGCTCATCTTCTGCGCCGCCGCCGGCGGAATGCGTTTGATCTCAAAACCCATCCGCATCAGACGACTGTACTCTTTTTGCTCCAGCTCTTTGGCCAGGTAGAGCGTTTTGATCTTCTCGGGATGGCGCGAGATCAGATAGTAAACCGGTTGCTTGCCGTATATCAACATGCGTGGATTGTAGCTAATTTTTTT
>JARROU010000155.1:4856-6037 GCA_037383585.1 Campylobacterales bacterium
TTTAAAGTTAATTTGGGCAGACGAAATTTTTAATAAAGAGGTAAGGAAAAAACTTTATAGATGATTTTGTGTTATTTATCGCTTTCAAGCAGACGCTGGTAGCACGCTTTCGGAGATTCGCCCGTGATCTTTGCGATCAGTTTCGCCGCCGCTTTTTTCGGCAGGTCGAGTGCGAGGATATCCTGTTCGCCCAGAGACGCGCTGCGTGTTGGTCCCGCTTCGATGACCAGTGCCCATTCCCCTTTAACGTTCCCTTCCAGGGCCTTCAGGATCTGCGAAGCCGTGCCGTGCAGATAGCGCTGGTGCATCTTCGTCAGCTCCTTGGCCGCGAACATCCGGCGCTCCGGCGCTTCGGACGCGATTTCGTTCAGCAGTTTCTCCAGGCGGTGGGGCGATTCGTACAGCACCGTCGTAAAGCCGTTGTAAAGCACCTCCAGCAACGCGCGGTTTCGATCGGAGCCTTTGTGCGGCAAAAAGCCGTAAAAGAGCAGCTGCGTTTCGACAAATCCGCTGGCGGCAAAGGCGGTCAGAACCGCGTTGGCCCCCGGCAGGACGTCATAGGCGATGCCGTGATCGATGCAATAGCGCACGAGCATCTGCCCCGGGTCGCTGACTCCCGGCATCCCGGCGTCGCTGACGTAGACAACGTCCTGTTCAAAAAACGACGGATCGGTTTTTTCAAGAAAACGGTGTTCGCTGTGGGAGTGGACGGGAATAAACTCCTGCGCTTTTTCGGACGTTTTACCGTAGCGCTCTTTGAGAATATGCAACAGTTTCTTCGTGACACGGGTATCTTCGCAGAGCAGAACGTCGGCGTGGATAAGCGCATCCATAGCACGCAGTGAAATGTCGGCAATGTTTCCGATCGGTGTGGGAACAAGTGTCAGCATATTGTGGGGCCTTTATAGGTTGACCAATAGAAGGAAAAGCCGGAAAAATTTCCGGCGGGAGCGGCGCTGCAGGGCTTTGCCTGCAACGTCTTATTTCATGTTGTAGCGCTGCTTGAACTTCTCGATACGTCCGGCAGTGTCGACCTGACGCTCAGAACCGGTGAAGAACGGGTGGCACTCGTTACAGATGTCGATACGCATCGCATCTTTCGTGCTCTTTGTTTCAAATGTGTTGCCGCAGGCGCAAGTGACTTTACAAGTCATGTATTCCGGGTGAATACCTTTTTTCAT
>JARROU010000155.1:6042-11665 GCA_037383585.1 Campylobacterales bacterium
TGCGGATTTTAAGAACGCAATTATAGCGGAAACGGGCCGCATAATCAAGCGGCCTGCCCGATCAGAGCAGGATCTTCGCCGCCGCTGCGACGGCCGCGCTTTCCGAGCGCAGGATCAGCGGGGTGTCGAAACGGACGGTGCGGCACGTTGAGAGCAATGCCCGCTCTGCGTCGCTGAAACCGCCCTCGCAGCCGATGAGCACCGTGTCGATTCCTTCGGACTCCGAGAGCGTCTCCTCGGTAAAATCGAGCACGACCGTCTGCGGGTTCGCGTCGAGAAACGCCTCCAGCGAATCCGCCGTCTCCAGCGCCATCCATGCGCTGCGGCCGCACTGCTGCATCGAGGCTTCGAGGATGCGGCGGAACCGGTCAAAATCGGGGCTGAACTGACGCTGGCTGCGGTCGCAGGCAATGAAGGTGATCCTCGCCACCCCCATCTCGTTAAGCTGCGGCAGCACTTTTTCGACGGACTTGGGGTCGATAACGCACCAGCCGATGTGAAGCGGCCGCACCGCCCCGACCTCTTTGTGCGCTTCGCCGAGACGCTGCAGCTCGGCGCGGCGGCCGTCGCTGCTTTCAAGCCGATAGGTATAGAGCGTTTCGCTGTGATCGGGATGGCGCAAGGCGACCGTGTCGCCGGCGCGGTGGCGCCGGACCTTGACGATGTATTTGAACGCCTCGCCCTTTAGCATGATGCTCGGCGCACCGGCCTCCTCGTGAAACAGGAACCTCACAGCATCGACATCCAGAGCGTCATCAGAAGGGTCAGCGCGAATTCCGCCGCCAGCAGCTTCAGCCCGTAGGGCCGGTACAGCGCCAGGGCATCCGCCATTTTCGTCCGCAGCCGTCTGAAGGTCTTGTAGCGACGCGACTCCAGAACGATCAGCACGACCGTTACCAGGATCATCGCGATGTTCTCCAGCGTGAAGTCCAGATGCTTCGCCGCCATCATCACCGTACCGGTAAAGGCCAGCGCGGCGATCGCCATCACCGAAAAGGGCATCGCGATGCGGGCGCGCCGGACGTATTCCGGCGCGCGGACAGCGAACTGAAGCATCGCCGCGTTGAAGGCAATGATGCCCAACCAAACGAGGACCAGACCGTAATGCAGTTGCAGACTCATGCTGTACATTGTTTCCATAATCCGGATTTTACCCCAGTTTATCTATAATCGAACCAAAAAAGAGTCTGCCCATGCCCGTTTCCGTCGAAGAAGCCCTCGCGCGCATTCATTCACACCGGCCAAAGCTTCGCCGTGAATTCATCCCGATCGAGGCTGCCTGCGGGCGGATATTGGCCGAGGGCGTCACCGCCCGCCACAACCTTCCGCCCTTTGACAACTCCGCGATGGACGGTTATGCCGTCATCTGCACCGATGCGGGCAAAACCGTCATTTCCGAACACACCGTATTCGCAGGGGACCGGGAACAGGTCCGCATCGCGGAAGGCTTCGCCGCACGCATCATGACGGGAGCGCGTATCCCCGAAGGCACCGAATGCATCGTCCCGATCGAAGACGTCACCGTCGAAGGGCAAAACGTCGCGCTGCCGGGTACGCTCAAAGCGGGTCAGCATATCCGCCTCTGCGGCGAGGACATCGAGTCCGGTGACGTCCTGCTTACACAGGGCGAAGCACTCTATGCACACCACATTACCCTGCTCGCCTCTCAGGGAATCACCCACGTCTGCGTCTATCAGAAGCCGCATGTCGCGATCTTCGCCTCGGGCAGCGAACTGAAAATGCATCACGAACCGGTCGAAGCGTACCAGCTTTACAACACGAACTCGCCGACCTTTGCCGCCCGTGCCGAGGAATTGGGCTGCGATGTGCATTTCATCGGCACGGCGGCCGACACCCTCGACGCCCTGCTCGAACACATCGAGGGCGCGCTGCACAGCGACCTCATCATCACCAGCGGCGGCGTCAGCGTCGGCGACGCGGACTATACGAAAGAGGCCTTTGCCCATTTCAGCTTCACACCGCTGTTCGACAAGGTTGATATCAAACCGGGCAAACCGACGACCGTCGGTTTTATCGGCGATACCCTCGTTCTGAATCTGCCGGGCAACCCGATGGCCGCCGCGCTCAATTTCGCCGGGCAACCCGATGGCCGCCGCGCTCAATTTCGAGCTATTCGGTCAGGCGCTTATCCGGCGGCTCAGCGGGACTTCCGCCCCGCATCAAAACAGCGTTGCGGTCCGGATGAAACACGATTACAAAGTTCGTCCCGGCCGCCGGACCCTTCTGCCGGGCTTTTTCGACGGGGAAGCCTTCAACGTCTGCGACAAATTCGCCCCGGGCATGATCAGCCCTCTTGCAACGTCGAACGGTTTTATCATGCTCGACGCATCCTGTTCGGAACTGGCCGCCGGCGAAACGGTCCGCTTTGTTCCGACCCGCTTCGCATGGAACGCAAAAGAAGCGGTTCCGCTCGTGAGCGGAGCGCCTGCTTAACGCTTTTTTCGCTTCCTTTCTTTTGCAAAAGAAACGAAGAAACAGGTTAGGTGATGAGTGCGCTTCGCTTATGAGTGGATGGGTTCGGCCTGCGGCCTTATGGGTGATGGACAATAATCGTTAGTCGGTAGGTTCGCTTCGGTTCGCCGAAGCGCATTAATTTGGATAACACCTTGTCGTTGAGCGCTCCTTGAAAGCCGCCCTGGAGGCATAAAGCCGGGAAGGGCGTGCGATTCGCGAAACGACGATTTTCTTTCGCTTCGTTTCTTTGTAAAAAGAAAGGAAGAAGCAGGTTGGAGGACAAGCGGGTAGCGAAGGATGACAAGTCACCCTTGTTTCTTTACTTAGCCCTCTTGTGAAACGTCCCGCTCCGTTTTCTTCAGCACCGCACTCAGGTAGAAGAAGCCCACAATGCCCGATATCGTGGAACCGATCAGGATCCCGATGCGTTCGTCGACGAGCGAGAAACAGACCCCTTCACTGCATTCGAACGCCAGCGATCCGATAAAGAGGCTCATGGTGAAACCGATCCCTCCGAGGATGGCGACGCCGAAGAGCTGCGCGTTGGTCACCCCGTGTGGCAGCGTGCCCAGTCCCAGCATGACGGCCAGCCGGCCGAAAAGAAAAATGCCGATGCTTTTGCCGAAAAACAGGCCCGCCGCGATCCCGACCGTCACGGTATCGACGAAGTCGCTCGTTGAAACCGCCCCGAAACTGATCCCCGTGTTGACGAAGGCGAACAGCGGCAGAATAATGTAGTTGACCGGGACGTGCAGGGAGTGCTCGAGCGCATGAAAACTCTCATTATTCCCGCGAAGCGGGATTAACAGTCCCAGGACGACGCCCGCGATGGTCGCATGTACCCCGGACTTGAGCACCGCGGCCCACATGATAATGCCGATCAGGATGTAAATCGTGTTGTTTTTCACGCCGCGCAGGTTCATCATCAGCAAGACCAGCGCCGTCACCGTTGCCGTTCCCAGGGCGGCAAAGGAAAGTCCATGACCGTAGAAAAGTGCAATGACGATGATCGCGCCGAGATCGTCGATGATCGCCAGTGCCAGCAGAAACACTTTCAGGGCCGGTGGCACCCGCCTGCCCAGCAGCGTCAGAATCCCCAGGGCGAACGCGATGTCCGTCGCCATCGGGATCGCCCACCCCTTCATTGCCGTTTCGCTCCCGGCATTGAGGAGAATATAAATCATTGCGGGCACGATCATACCGCCCAGAGCGGCTACCGCCGGAAGGGCGATTTTGCGGCGGTCCTGGAGACTGCCTTCGAGGACCTCCCGCTTGATCTCAAGCCCCACCATGAAGAAAAAAACGGCCATGAGTCCGTCGTTGATCCAGAGCAGCAGCGGTTTGGCGATCACGAACTCGCCGAAACTGATGACGGCGGGAATTTCGAGAAAATGGCTGTAAAGACTGTGCAACGGGGAGTTGGCCATGACCATAGCCAGGAGCGTCGCCAGTATGAGTAAAACACCTACCGCCGATTCATGCTTGAAAAACTGTACCAGGGTTTCATTGTTCATCGCTGCTCGCTTCCGGAAGTTCAAGGGTAAAGCATGCTCCGTCACTGCTGTTGCGGACATGCACGCTGCCATTGATGCTCTTTTCCATAATCATTTTCACCATATAAAGCCCGATCCCGGTGCCCTGTGCTTTGAATTTCGTCGTAAAATAGGGATCAAAGATCCGGTCGATAATCGCCTCGTCGACCCCGCCGCCGTTATCGCAGACGCTCACCCGTGTCAGGGCGTCCCCCCGGGTCACGCGGATTTCGATCTTGGGCACCTCTGTACGATGCTCCAGCATCGCGTCTTTGGCATTGTTGAGCAGGTTGATCATCACCTGCGAGAATTCATTTTCATGCCCAAGCGCCTTTGGTCTTCCCTCGCAGGCCAGATTGACTTCCATATGATAGCGGGTCAGTGCCGGGTTGATCAACTCCAGTACTTTTTCAATCGTGCTGCAGACGCAAAAAAGCGCACTCTCCCGCTCGGGCTGGAAAAAGTTCCGGAAATCATCGATCGTGTGCGTCATGTATCCCATCAGCGCCTCGGACTGCTCCTGATACGTCTGCATTTTCTTCCGATCCAGCACCCCGAGTTCGTACTCGAAAAAGATATTGCTCTGGATCAGGGAAAGCTGATTGAGGGGCTGGCGCCACTGGTGGGCGATGTTCTCGATCATCTCCCCCATCGCCGCCTGGCGCGACTGCTGGATCATCAGCCGGTCTTTCTGGCGCAGCTCATCCACTTTTGTTACGATCTTCGCCTGCAGTTTCTCGTTAAACTCCCGCAGCTTCGCCAGGTGGTCGAACTTCATCATATTGATCCGGTCCGCCAGGGCGAAGGAGAGCAGGATCATCTGGATCAGCGAACCGACCTGCTGGACATAAAACATCGCGGGATGGGTCGGTACGGCACCGAGCTGGTTGAGCGCCACGAGAATCGTTGCCAGCAAGAAGACGATCCAACCGACAACGTAGTACCGGGCGGCACGGTAGTGCGGCAGCACGATGAAACCGGCATAGATCAGGATCCACGGTGTGATTGCGGTCCAGAATGCCGCGGCGGTAATGGCCGTATGATAATCAAGGAAGAGTGCACAGAGCACGCCGACGAATGACAGGACCTCGGCAAAATAGATCACCCGTTCCGTTTCGGGCGCGTACCGTCTGAGCATCAGAAAATAGCGGCCGAAACGGAAACCGAACACGGCGGTCATGAAGATGAAAAACGCCAGCCCGCTGTTGGCCATCCAGACGTTCCCCGGCCACAGCCATTCCTGGCCGACCCCGTCGAAATTGAGCTGAAAGAGCATATAAGAGGCCAGAAAGGTCAGGTAGTTGAAGTAGTGGATCTCTTTGACGACAAGGTACAGGACCATGTTATACACCAGCAGCAGGACCAACACGCCGTAAAAGAGCCCGAACAGCAGGTTCGATCGGGATTCACCCCGATACGCCTCTTGGAGGGTTTCCGCGCTCAGCGGGACCTGCAAAGCCCCCTTCGTCTGTATCTTCAGCAGAAACGTCGCTTCCGCTCCCGCCGTTTCCAGCGGTTCCCAGAAGGTGCGGCAGCGATACGGCTTTGGTGCATCCATTGCATCGCCGTTGCGCCCCAATAACGTCAGCGCTCCCCCGTCGACACGATAGAGGCGG
>JARROU010000156.1:0-3633 GCA_037383585.1 Campylobacterales bacterium
ATGCCTGTACCTGTTCGTCCATGGTCATGGGGAATCCTTTTTATATGTATTTGTTTTGTTCCCTTTCTTCTTTGCTCGTACAAAGAAGAAACCGAACCCGAAAGAAGAAAGTACGAGAGGCTGATGCCCTGAAAGAAATGCTCTCGGAGTACGCCCTCGGGAAGATTCCATGCGTCACTAATCCGCTCGACCCGCTAACAAACGTTTCGGAGCCAACTTTTTTTAAGCGTGACAAGTCACACTTCCATCTTCCATCTTCCATCTTCCATCTTCCATCATTCATCAAAATACGCCGTTTCGAAATCGGCGTGGATGCGTTCGGCCAGTTCGCCTTCGCCGACGCCGTCAATGAGTACGTCCGCAAAGGCGAGCACGAGCATTTTCCGGGCTTCATCCTCCGCAATGCCCCGCGAACGCAGGTAGAAGAGCGCGCTTTCGTCCAGCTGGCCGATCGTGGCGCCGTGGGAGGCTTCGAGCTCGTCGGTATAGATCTCCAGCTGCGGTTTGGCATACATGTAGGCGTTGGCGTCGAGCAGAACCGCCTTGGAGTTCTGGTGCGCACTGGCGTAGTGCGCCGCTTCGCCGACGTTGACAAGGCCGTCGAAGATACCGGTGGCACGGTCTTTGAGGATCGTGCGTGCGTCCTGGGCGCATTTGGCATAGGGCTTGTTGTGGTTGATGCGCACGACGTTGCCGCGGCGCGATTCGCCCGATGCCATGAGCAGGTGGTTGGCGTCGCACCAGCCGTACTCGTCCAGGTCGATCTTGTACAGGTGCAGCGCCTGCACGCTTCCGAAGTCGAAGGTTTTGAGTTCCAGCGCGCCGTTGAACCCGACATCGAAACGGTGGGTCCCGACCAGCGCCGCTTCGGACGCCGTACCGTACTCGTCCCGGATCCAGCGCAGCGTCGCGTGCGCCTGCACCTCGGCGTCGATGCCGTAGAGCAGCAGGCTCTCATCGCTTCCGTCCGTCTCGAACGTTTCAAACACTTCTGCACGGATACCGGGCAGGACGCTGATGCACAGACGGTACGGCAGCAGCGTCTGCGTCTCATTAACGATATGGCGTATTTCCAAAAAAGTATCGGCCGTGATTTCGAGACAGATAACGACAGGCGCCATCAGGTGCGACAGAAAATAGAGCGCGTCGTAATGACCGGTATCCGCCGCGAAAGGGGAGACATAGGTGACCGAACACCCTTGCGGGATCTCGGTGACGGCGCCGTTTTCGAGTACGAGGCGCGCGCCGGTTTCCGGGGCATGCTCCGCCACGCGCCTGAGCGTGTAGCTGCGGCCCAGCAGCGGCTTGATCGCGAAATGGCGGTACTGTTCGGTCTTGTTGCCCGGCAGACCAAGTGCTTCAAAGCGCTGAAACAGCGGATTGTGCGGCTCAGGCGTGATGAGATCGAGGGTGACCGGTGCCATCATGCCTCCTCCGTGACCGCCTGGTATCCTTCGGCTTCAAGCCGTTTCACCAGTTCCGGGCCGCCTGTTTTGACGATTCTGCCCTCATTCAGTACGTGCACATAGTCCGGATCGATGTAGTCGAGGATACGGCTGTAGTGCGTGATGACGAGGAACGTCCGCTCGCCGTTCTTCATCCGGTTTATGCCCTCCGACACGGCTTTCAGGGCGTCGATATCGAGGCCGGAATCGATCTCGTCGAGCACAATGACGTCGGGCTGCAGGATTTCCATCTGCAGGATCTCGTTGCGTTTCTTCTCCCCTCCGGAGAAGCCCTCATTGAGATTGCGGGAGATCATATCCGGTTTCATGCCGAGCCGTTCGACGTGCGTGCGCATCAATTTCAGGAACTGTGCCGCGTTCGTTTCGGGTTTTCCTTCATGCCGCTCTTTTGCATTGAGGGCGGTCCGCAGAAACTAGGCGTTGTTGACGCCGGGGACCTCGACGGGGTTCTGGAAGCTGAGGAAGATGCCTTCCAAAGCCCGTTCTTCGGGGTCTAGATTGAGGATGTTCTTCCCTTTGTAGAGGACTTCGCCTGCCGTGACTTCGACGTCGTAGTGGCCGACGACGGCTTTGGAAAGCGTCGATTTTCCGGCCCCGTTCGGACCCATGACGGCATGGATTTTGCCTTTTTCAAGGGTCAGGTCCAACCCTTTGAGGATTTCGTTTTCACCGATCTTTGCATGAATATTTTTGATTTCCATCATCCTACACTTCCTTCCAGTGTTAAATTGAGAAGCTCTTTGGCCTCGACGGCGAACTCCATCGGCAGCTGCGCGAAAACCTCCTTGCAGAAGCCATGGACGATCATGGAGACGGCGTCCTCCTCGTTGATGCCCCGGCTGCGCAGGTAGAAGAGCTGTTCGTCGCTGATCTTGCTCGTCGTCGCCTCGTGCTCGATCTGCGCCTGCGCTTCCTGGGATTCGAGATAGGGGAAGGTATGCGCGCCGCACTCTGCGCCGATGAGCAGGCTGTCGCACTGGCTGAAGTTGCGCGCGCCCACAGCGTCCGGGCCGATCTTGACGAGGCCGCGGTAGCTGTTCTGTCCCCGCATGGCCGAGATCCCTTTCGAGACGATGGTCGAACGGGTGTTTTTGCCGATATGAACCATCTTGGTCCCCGTATCGGCCTCCTGGGCCCGGCTGGTGACGGCGACGGAGTAGAACTCGCCGACGCTGTGATCGCCTTTGAGGATGCAGCTGGGGTATTTCCAGGTGATCGACGAGCCCGTCTCGACCTGGGTCCAGGAGATCTTGGAGTTGTCGCCTTCGCAGATGCCGCGCTTCGTGACGAAGTTGTAGATGCCCCCTTCGCCGTTCTCGTCGCCGGGGTACCAGTTCTGGATCGTCGAGTACTTGATCTCCGCGTCTTTTTTCGCGATCAGCTCGACGACGGCGGCATGCAGCTGGTTTTCGTCGCGCTGCGGGGCGGAACACCCTTCGTTATAGGAGACATAGCTTCCTTCGTCGGCGATGATCAGGGTGCGTTCGAACTGCCCCGTGTTCTGGGCGTTGATGCGGAAGTAGGTGGAGAGCTCCATCGGGCAGCGCACGCCCTTGGGGACGTAGACGAAGGTGCCGTCGGTGAAGACCGCTGCGTTGAGCGCCGCATAGTAGTTGTCGGTCATCGGTACGACGGAAAACATATACGCTTTGACCAGGTCCGGGTGGTCGCGCATCGCTTCGGAGATGGAGCAGAAGATAATGCCGAGCTCCTTGAGGGTCTCGGAGTAGGTCGTCTTGACGGAGACGGAGTCGAAGACCGCGTCGACGGCGACCCCCTGGAGCATTTTTTGCTCTTCAAGGGGGATGCCGAGCTTGTCGTAGGCTTTGAGGATCTCCGGATCGACTTCGTCGAGGCTGTTGGGCGCTTTTTTCGGGGCGGAGAAATAGGAAATGGCCTGATAATCGATGGGATCGTAATGGATATGCGCCCAGTGCGGCTCCTCCATCTTTTCCCATTTATGCAGGGCCTTGATGCGAAGTTCGGTCATCCAGGAGGGTTCGTCTTTCTTGGCGGAAATAAACCGGATGACCTCCTCGTTCAGACCGGGCGGTGCGGTATCCTCTTCGACGTCGACCGTAAAGCCGAGCTCGTAATCCTTAGAAAGCAGCTTGTCAACTTCATCCTGTGCCATGACGGCTCCTTTTAAGGGCATCGCCAAAATCCC
>JARROU010000157.1:0-5791 GCA_037383585.1 Campylobacterales bacterium
GGGTAGACTTCCATCACCGGGCGGGCGTTGCCCATCGACCAGCTTTCGAGCGTCATGATCGGGAAGAGGGTGTACAGCGAGGCGCCGAGCGTGCCGAACCATTCTGCGAAACGGTCGCCGAACATTTCGGTCGCCATGATCGCAAAGACGTAGAAAAAGAGCGTGACGATCACGGCGATGGAGCCGATGCCCGGGATGACGCTCACCAGCGCGGCGACGATGCGCCGCATCTGGGGCACGACGGTGAGCAGCCGGAACAGCCGCAGCACGCGCAGCACCCGCAGGATCGAGAGCGGACCGCTGGCGGGGACGAGGGAGATGGCAACGACGATGAAGTCGAACAGGCTCCAGGGGTCTTTGAAAAAAGCGAGCCGGTGGACCGCGATGCGCAGGAGGATCTCGACGGTGAAGACGGCGACGATCAGCTGATCGATCCGATCGATCAGCGTCCCGTAATCGGCCATAAGGGGCTTGGAGGTGGCCAGGCCGAGGATGAGTCCGTTAAAGAGGATCAGGGTCGTGATAAAGGCGGCAAAACGCCTGGAGTCGACCAGGGTGCGTAAGGATTCCATCGTTGTACTGTGCTCCTGTCATGAGGCTGCTTGAAATTTTCGGCGGCATTTTAATGCAGTTGGGTAAACGGACAGGGGCGGGCGCCGCCGTACGGTTCAGGCTCCGGCGGTGAAGTGCCGGCAGAGGGCACGGTCTTCGATGATGCGGCCGGCACCTACGGCGATTTCGTGCAGGGGCGCCCGGCCGCTGACCGTCTTGAGCGAGAACTCCTGCTCGATCCGTTCCTTCAGGCCTTTGAGCAGTGCGCCTCCGCCGGTGATATAGAGGCCGTTTTCTTTGATATACGGCGCAAATTCGGGCGGAAGTGTGCGCAGGAACTCTTTGACAAAACGGGAAAGCTTTCTGAGCCCCGGTTTGAGGGCCTCATTCACCTCCGACAACGGGAACTGCATCGCCTCGGGGAGGGCGTTGACGCGGTTTTTAAGGTGAACGGCGACGCTGCGTTTTTCGTCCGGCCCCCCGTTGGCGTACTGCAGCTTGAGCCGTTCGGCCTCGCATCGTGAGATCACGCCGTTGTAGCGTGTGTTGACATGGTCGATGATCCCCTGCTCGAAATCCCAGGCAGTGGAACGGACCGAGTGCGACGCGACGATCTCCCCCAGGCTCAGAAGCGAAATCTCGGTGACGCCGCTGCCGACGTCGAGCAGCAGGGAACCGTCGGGTGTGAAGAGATCCATGCCCGCGCCGATGGCCGCGGAGTAGGGGTCTTCAATCAGCAGCACGTCATGGGCACCGGCCTGTCTGCCGGCTTCCCTGACGGCATCGCGCTCGAAGGTGTTCAAATCGAAGGGGACGCTGACGGCGATGGTCGGACCGAAGAAGCGCCACTGCTTCATCAGCATGTCAATGAGGTGGCGGATCAGGAGCGCGGTTGCATTCAGGTTCGCGACGGCGCCTTGAGCGAGCGGACGAATGACGGAGATGTGCGGCGGGGTCTTACCCGTCATCGCTTTCGCCGCGTGGCCGACGCAGAGGACTTGACGGCTTTGGAGATGCATCGCAATGCAGGTCGGTTCGTTGAAAATAATGCCGCGCCCCGGTTCGTAGACAATGGTGTTGTCTGTTCCAAGATCAATGGCATAAAGCCTTTTGCGCGCAAACATAAAATACCCCTTTCCCTGACATGAATCGCTGCGGTAGCGCCATATGTTACCATAATAAACTTTGATAAATTAAATAATATATAACTATTTTATTACGGCCGATTTCTTAATCGAATTTTGCAGGCCGGTATGTCATAAATCGAATCAAAAAAGGATCTGAAATGTCTTTAGTCACCTGGCTGCGGTATGCCGCCCTGCTCGAAGGGGTCTCCTGGCTGCTGCTTCTGTTCGTCGCAATGCCCCTCAAATACCTGGCGGGAAACCCGTACCCGGTCAAGGTGGTCGGCATGGGCCACGGCGTCCTCTTCATCGTTCTGGTCGCGCTGATCGTCCTGGCGGCGCAGCGTAGAATGATCTCAAACGCGGTCGGCGCCAAGGTGTTTGTCGCCTCTTTCATCCCCTTCGGTACCTTCGCCACCGACGGCAATCTGAAACACAGAACGCGCTGACCGCTTTCCCGATCCGGTCGGGAAGCAGACCGATTTAAGGTGTCCCGCCGCAATACCGTGCCGCGTTTCCACAATTCTGTACAGGAGTGATCGATGGGATTGATAGACTGGGTCAGCGAGAAGTTCGGGGGGCACGGCAGTTCGGGTGACTTGCCTGATGAATACATCAGCAAATCGCTTTTTTTCAGCTACCTCGATGCGCAGAGTGCGATCGTAATGTTTTTCAGCCCGGCGCAGGGATGGGTCGGTGCGAACCTCATGTTTTACAAGACGTTCGGGATGAACAATATGGAAGAATTCCGGAATCAGTATGCGCGCATTTCGGATTTCTTCAATGACGAGTCGTACGAGATTTTCGCGGAAAATGACGAAGCGTGGCTGAGGCAGCTTGAACGCGAAAGCGATACCCCGCCCCATGTACATATGACGCTTCCCGACGGCAAGAAAGCGGTCTTCGCCCTCAGAAGCAAGGTCTTCAAAAGCGGCTTCAACGGCCTGTGTTTCCTGGAAATGACCGACATCACCGACCAGGAACAGGCACGCAAGGAACGCATAGAGGCCGAAGCGGCCAAACGGAAATTCCTCAACAACATCTCCCACGAGTTCCGCACGCCGATGAACGGGATCCTGGGGTTCCTGGAAATGCTCAAAGAGTCGCATCCGTCCGCGACGCAGCGCGACTACATCGGAATGATCGACCGTTCGGCGCAGTACATGATGACGAACATTGAATCCCTGCTCGACCTGGCGCAGATGCAGCACGGGAAACTGACGCTCGATGTGACCGAGTTCAAGCCGGTGGGCGAACTCGAATCCCTCTTTGACCACTACTATTACGAAGCGACGCAGCGCGGCATCCGGCTCAACGTCTTCATCGATCCCAAACTGCCGACCTACATCGAGGCCGATCCGCGAAAGTTCCGGCAGGTGATCTCGCTGCTGGTGGACAACGCGATCAAGTTCACCGAAGAGGGCGGCCGGGTCCAGGCCGACATCCGTGTCCTTAAAAAGTATGAAAACAACCACTATTCGATCGGCGTCAGCGTCAAGGATACCGGGGTGGGAATCGAGCCGGAGCGCCTGAAGTTCATCACCGAGCCGTTTGAATCGGGCGAACAGTCGGACAACCGTCTCGGCGTGGGGCTCTCCCTGACCGAAGGCCTGCTGGAGATGATGGGCTCGCGCCTGATGATGAGTTCCGAAAAGGATCGCGGGTCTCAGTTCTCGTTCACCATCGACGTTCCGGGGACCACGGTGTCCAGTTTTGACCCGGTGCGCGAGCACGAGGCAAAAGTGCTGCTCTTCGACGACGATCTGACGAACGAAGCGAACCTGCTGAGCCGGTACCTGCATGCGTTCGGCATGGGGGTGACGAAGGTGCATTACAGCGAGAAGATCGATTGCGATGATACCGACGTGCTGTACATCGTCGCCCCGAGGGAAAACTCGGGCTGGCTGATGCAGCTGGCGTCGTACACCTCGCATCCGTGCCGTTTCGTCATGCTGATCGATGAAGACGAGGAACTTCCCGAACGGGTGCGCCAGGTCGTGGACTACACGCTCAAGAAGCCGCTGCTGCCGACACGGATTTCCAAGCACCTGACCCAGATCCTTCAGCTGCCGCCGAAAGCGTCGGAAAAACCCCTGATTGCAGAAGGGAAGGTCAATGCGCTCATCGTCGAGGACAATATCATCAACCAGCGCCTGACCAAGCTGATGCTCGAAGAGTACAACCTCTCGGTCACGACGGCCAGCAACGGTTCCGAAGCGGTGGAACTGTGCCGGAAGTACCCGTTTGATATCATTTTTATGGACATCGACATGCCGGTCAAAGACGGCATCTCCGCGACCCATGATATCCGCCGCCTGAGCCTGTTCCGAGAACAGCCGGCACCGATCATCGCCCTGACGGCCCTGGCGATGCAGGGCGACCGGGACCGGATCCTCTCCGAAGGACTCGACGGCTACCTTGCAAAACCCCTCCGACGCGAAAAGCTGGAAACGGTCCTGGAGAAACACCTGAGCGTCGCCAAGGAATCCTGATCAATCGCATGCCGGATGCTTCCGGCTGTTTGGAATCTGTTTAATATTGGCAAATACAATACTTATACTTTATACAAAGGTGAAATGAATGAAGCTTATCGTCAAAACATTGATGGCGGCCGCGCTGGTAAGCGTGAGCGCGTCTGCGGCAGTGCTGGCAACAGTAAACGGGAAAACGATCACATCCGACGAGGTGAATGCTGTACTGATGGAGGGAACGCAGGGACGTTTTACCTCTTTGCCGAAAGAAAAGCAGGACGAGCTTCAGCATCGTGTTGTTGACGGTCTGATTATGCAGGAGCTGGTCTTTGAGGCCGCGAAAAAAGACGGAGTGCTCGAATCCCCGAAATACAAAAAAGAGTATGAGGACATTGTCAAGCGCATCGAGAAGCAGCTGGCCGCGAAGGTGTGGCAGGAACAGATGCTCGAAAACATCAAGGTTTCCGACAAAGACGTCAAATCCTATTACGACAGCCACGGGGATGAGTTCGAGCAAAACGAGAAGGTGCATGCCCGTCATATCCTCGTAAAAACGGAAGACGAAGCGAAGAAGATCATTGCAGAAATGAAAGGGCTCAGCGGTGACAAGCTGAAGACGAAATTCATCGACGAAGCGAAAACAAAATCCACCGGTCCGAGCGGTCCGAAAGGCGGCGATCTCGGCTTCTTCCAGCAAGGCCAGATGGTACCGGAGTTCAACGATGCGGTCTTCGCGATGAAGATCGGAACGATTACGAACAAACCGGTTAAAACCCAGTTCGGTTACCATGTCATCTACCTCGAAGAGAAGCAGGCGGGTAAAAAAGCGACGCTGGCTGAGTCAAAACCGTTTATCGAGCAGCGCCTGAAACAGGAAAAATTCAAAAAAGAGATGGAAGCCAAGACAAAAGAACTCAAAGACGCGGCCAAAATCACTTACACCAACAAATAATTTGCACGTCCATTCCGCACCGATCGAGCCTTTCCGGGTCGAAGGGCGGGAGCTCTACCTCAAACGCGACGACCTGATCCACCCCCTCTTAAGCGGCAACAAATATCGCAAACTCTATGCACTGGTACAGACGCCTCGTGAGGCGATCGATACCGTTTATTCCTACGGCGGAATCCAGTCCAACGCCATGCTTTCCATTGCCGCGCTCTGCCGTCTCAAAGGGTGGCGCTTCGAGTATACGGCGAAATCCGCACCGAAACACCTCAAAGAAGATCCGAAGGGAAACTACAAACGGGCACTGGAGCTGGGGATGCAGCTGACAGAAGTCCATCCGGCGGCGTATGACGAAGCCGTGCAGGCCCTGCGGGATCGCTTCGGAACCCGGCAGCATAAACGTGTGCTGATCCCCCAGGGCGGCGCCGACCCGGCGGCTGGATGCGGCATCGATGTTCTCGCCGGAGAGATACGCGAATGGCAAAAGAGCACGGGCATCGAGCGGCTGACGGTTGCGACGCCTTCGGGCACGGGCACGACGGCGGCGTATCTGGCACGCGCCCTGCCCGAATGCCGCGTCATCACGGTGGCGGCCGTAGGAGATCCTTCCTATGTGCAGCGGCAGATCGAAATGCTGATGCCGCTGCCGAAGAACCTGGTCATCCTGGCGGCCAAATACCGTTTCGGCAGCCTGCACG
>JARROU010000158.1:0-7863 GCA_037383585.1 Campylobacterales bacterium
GTCGGTGATGGCGCGCTTGCCGCGTCCGGTGATGACGGCCATGACGTCGCAGCCCGCTTCGTTGGCTTCCTCGACCCCGTACTGGATCAGCGGTTTGGTCATGACAGGCAGCATCTCCTTGGGCATCGCCTTGGTGGCGGGCAGGAAGCGCGTACCGTAACCGGCGGCTGGGAATAGGCATTTTGTAATCATTTGGTCTCCTTTATTGTTTGGGTTTCGGGCAGGGTGATGGATTCGCCCAGGCAGAATTGTTCAAATTTCTCGGTATCTATGCGGCATTTTATCCACATGACGCCGAACTTTTCAATCGTAACCTTGCTCGACGTCACCGGGGCGTTCGCAATGCACTCCGTTGCGGGAACGATGATGTAATCCGGCAGGGAAAAAGTGACCTCTTCGGAACGGAAATTGTGAACGGCGAAAATATGGCTGTCCAGGTGCTGGCTTTCGCGGTGGATGCAAAAGAGGCCCGGATGCGGTTCAAGGAACAAGAACGGCCCGAACGGATCGAATGCCGTTTCGTTGATCCGGATCGAAAGCAGCCGTTTGTAGGCCATGTAGACCTTCCGCTCCAGACTCCCCTCCTCCTGCAGCTGGGCATCCAGCCAGTTCACGTTGAACTTTTCACGGTTGATAGAGCGGTTGATCCCTGTCATCTTGACGCCCTCGAGATAGTTGCGCGAACCGAACAGCGAATGAAAATAGATCCCCGGTACGCCCGGCATGGCCATGGCGGCCGCCTGCGTCAGGATCATCCGTTTTGAGCGCACCGCATCCTCGTCTTCGGGAGGGCTCAGCAGGTCGATGTAACTGCAGTTGAGCTCGTAGGGGCTTTCCGATCCGTCGGGGTCGGTTCGGTACGAGACCAGGCCGCCGGAGCGTCTTGCGGCCGCTTCAAGCACGGCGACCGCCTTGCGGTCCAGGATGTCGCTGACGGGTCGCAGCCCCACGCCGTCGTGCGACGCGGTGAAGTTAAAAAAACAGACCTTGTCGCTGGGCAGCTTCAGCGTCTTGGCCCACTCCAGCAGTTTGGAGGAGTCCTCGGTCAGCACCGAGTACGCCAGCAGCGGCGGCAGGGCGAAGTTGTAGACCATCTGGGCCTCGTCGTCGCCGCTGCCGAAGTAGGAGACATTCTCTTTGTGCGGCACGTTCGTCTCGGTAATGATGATGACCTCCGGGGCGACTTTGTGCAAGACCTCGCGCATCAGCTGGATCAGTTCATGCGTCTGCGGCAGGTGGACGCAGGGGGTACCCATCTCTTTCCAGACGAAGGCAATGGCATCGAGGCGCAGCAGGGTCGCGCCCTTTTCGATGTAAAAAAAGAGCGCATCCAGCACGGCCAGCAACACCTTGTAATTGGCGTAGTTCAGGTCGACCTGGTCGCGGCTGAACGTCGTCCAGATGTAGCGGACGCGGCCCTGCGCGTCGGCGAATTCGTGCAGCAGCGGCGTGGTGCGCGGGCGGACGACGCTGCTGAGGTCCTGCGCCGGGTCGGCATCGATGAAGAAGTCCACATAGTCCGGATCATCATCAAGATATTTTTTGAACCACTCCGAAAACTGCGAGACGTGGTTGATGACGGCGTCGAACATCAGGCGGTAATGCGTACTGAGCAGCTCCACCTCGTTCCAGGAACCGCAGTGCGGGTCGACCGCCTTGTAGTCCACGACGGAAAAACCGTCGTCGGAGGAGTAGGGATAAAACGGAAGCAGATGGACGGAATTCACCATCCCATCAACATGGGAGATCAGAAAATCATTGAGCTCTTTGAGCGGCGGCTCCGGCGGGCTTTGCACCTGGTCGGCGTAGGTGATGAGAATCGCGTCCTTTTCGCTGAGCCGATAATGGCTGGACTCTACCTTTTCGCGGTACTCGTTGATAAGGTTACGGATACCCTCATACGCTTCTTTGGCGTCATCGGGCTCGTAGAGTGCGGCAAGACGCTCCCGTATCGTATGGGGTTCGTACTGGATCATGGATCAGACCTCTTTGGCATCCAGCGCCACGGCGTTGGCGAACTTTTCGGAAAAGTTCGGGAGCACGGAGCGGACCGTAATCCACGGCGACAGCGACGGCACGCCAAGCGGGTAGTCGAAAAACTCTTTTGCGGCCTGCTCGATCGCGTCCTGGAACGCTTCGACGGCGCTGATCTCCGCTTGGCGATTGTACTCGAGCCCGTTGAGCTTGGAAAGCGCGACGAACTTTGAGATCTCGAAACGCGACTCCTGGAAATAGGTCGCCAGCAGGGTCTTGAAATGCGCTTCGGAAAAGACGACCCCCTCCTGGGCCATGACGCGGAAAATCGTCTTGGCGATGTCCCCGGCCATCTTGTAGACGCCGCCGCCGTCGTCTTTGTTGCCGAGGTCCTGGTGTTTGTGTTCGTACGTGTCCATGATCTCCGTCTGACAGATCCGGCGGTTCGAGGTGTTTTTATACACTTCGCTCAGCGTCGAGACTTCCAGCCCCCATGTCGGGGAGATGGCGATCCCCCGCCCGAGGGAGCGGATAAAGGCGAACTCGCCCGAGAGCGCGTAGCGGAAACTGTCCATGTACTCCAGGTAGCGGCTGGTGCCCATCACCTCTTCCAGCCCACGGATCAGCGGCGTATAGAAAAGACGCGTGACGCGTCCGTGCAGCTTGGAGGCGACGCGCGAGTAGTACCCCTTGTTGAATTCATAGTCGAGCGCGGGGTGAACGATCGGGAAGAAAAGCCGTGCAACGATCTCGCGGGAGTAGTTGACGATGTCGCAGTCGTGCAGCGCAAAGGCGTAGTTCTCCTCCCCCGTCAGGCCGTACCCGATCATGGTCCAGACGTTGCGCCCTTTCCCCGGTTCCTTGAGGCAGGGGAAGCCCTCGTTTGTCAGTTCTTCGTACAGTTCCTGCATGCGGGGGCCGTCGTTCCAGATGACATCCACTTCGCACGGCAGCACGCTCATCAAGCTCCTTGACCTCGAGGAACTGCTCCCGTGTCGCCCGGTCAAGCCCGAGGATGATGCGGTGCAGGTAGTGCACTTTTTTCAGTTCCTCGATAATGGTGTGCATTGCCGGCGTCTCGAATTCGCTGTAGAGTGCCGGCAGCAGCAGGATCATTTTGCGCCGCTCCGCCAGTCGTTCCAGCTCAAGTTCCATATCCTCGAGTGTACGCTCTCCGAGTTTCTGCAGCGATGTGATCACCCCGTTTTGAAAAAAGTCAGCCATTATCTTCTCCTTTGTAAGCTATCACGATGTCCATGACGTTTGTGCCGGTGTACCCGGTCTCGATGAGGGCATTCTTCTGTGCGAAGAACGTATTGGAATCGAATTGCTCCAATGCCTCCTCGATCTCCTTCGGCATGCAATGCCCGTAGAGTTCATCCGAAATACGCGCCCCGGCCGCCTTGGAATTCCCGTCGATGCCGTCGGTACCGGCACATATAATATCGTAAACGAAATTTGTTTTCAGCCGTTGCAGACACAGCAGTGCGAAATGCTGGTTTCGGCCTCCGCGGCCGCTTCCGCCGACCGTCACGGTCGTTTCACCGCCCTGAAGCAACAGCGTCCCGGGCGGCAGGGCTTCGAACGCACGGCAGAAGCTCTCGGCGGCCGCGGCCACATCCCCTTCCAGCGGCGTCTTTTTCAGACGGACGTCGCGGCCGTGTTCGAGCGCGGATTTCGCCGCCGCCTCCAGGGCGCGTCGGTTGCTGCCGAGCAGCAGATGCGTCACCTGCGGCGACACCGTTTTCGGGGTCTCGCCGACCGCCCCGTTCGCTCCCGCGTCCAGCAGTTCCATAACGCTCCCGGGCAGCCGGTTTGCGATTCCCTTTTCCCGCACCAGTTCCGCGGCAGCCGCATAGGTGCTCGGATCGCAGTACAGCGGGCCGGAGCCGATCGTTGCGAAATCGTCCCCGATGACATCCGAGATCACCAGTACGACGACCCTCGCCTTTGTCAGCCGTGCCAGACGGCCGCCTTTGATCAGCGAGAGGTGTTTGCGCACGGCATTCGTCTCTTCGATGCTGCAGCCGTTCGCGAGCAGCAGTTTCGTCGTTGCCGCCATCGCTTCAAGGGTCACGGGCGCGATCGGTTTTTCGATCAGGGCGGAGCTGCCGCCGCTGAGCAGAAAGAGGATCAGATCCTCCTGCGATGCCGCATCGAACTGTTCGATCATCCGATCGGCGGCGGCGACGCTCTCTTGCGAAGGGATCGGGTGCGTACTGTGGACATAGCTGCAGTAGCGCAGCGGCCGCTCTGTTTCGGGCGAGACGATCACACCGCCGTCGATGCGCTTCCCCAGGATCGTTTCGCACGCTTCGGCCATCGACAGCGATGCCTTGCCGGCACCGCAGAGGAAAAGGCGGTTGTAGCGTTCCAGGTCAAAGGATTCACCGTCGATGTGCAGCACGCCGTCGTCGAGATGCAGCACCGCCGGGATCATCGTCTGCGGCATGACGGCCGCAACGGCCGCGTCAAAGAGGTCGGGGAGTTCAGGCAGCACCGAGCAGCTCCTTCAAAACGGCATTCCACCCTTTCGGCCCTGGGTGCGGGGCTTTGATCAGATGCGGCAGGCTGATCGGGGCGTAGCTGCCGTCGTGTTTGGGAATCAGCACCGGGATGTCGACGCTCTTCAGCATCGAAAAGTCGTTTTCGCTGTCGCCAAGCGCAATGGAACGGAACTTCAGCCCCGTGGCGGCCTCCGCCCGTTCCAACAGGGCCTTGACGGCAGTGCCTTTGCTCTGGTTCTTGCCGACCAGATGGTAAAACCTGCCCCCTTTTGTCACGGTAAAGCCTTCCGCCCCCACAATGTGCTTGAGCTCCTCAAGACGGTGTTCGTCTTCCATGACGAACGGTTCGGAGCAGTAACGCGTTTTGGCCATACGGGCCCCCTCCGTATGCAGCCCCGTCCGTTCGGCGACCTCGTCGTGATGCATGTGCGAAAACCCCCGGAGGCCGAATTGCGTTTTCAGGTCATCGAGCAGCGTCGTACAGGCATCGTATTCTTCGCCGAGCGTGATGATCTCGTAATCGGCGTCATGGTCCGCGGTAAAAAAGCGGCTGCAGCAGCGCGGAATGAAAATCGCGCCGCCGTTTTCGACGATAAAGGGCGCGCAGAGCCCCATTTTCTCCTGCAGCCGTTCCGCTTCGGGCTGGGTCTTGCTGGTAACGAAAACGAGGGGGATCTCTTCTTGGATCAGGAAATCGATGCTGGGCTGCGCCGGCGCATGCGAATAGGTCTCGTGATCGAGCAGCGTGGCATCCAGGTCGGTAAAAACGATGTAGTGCGTTGTTTCAGCCATAGGGTCTGTATTCATAAAGTTCATTATATCATCACGGCCGTTACCGGCACGTTTCAAGATGATTAAAAAGAAGGCATTTCGCTGTTTCATTCTTGCTGTATACTATGACAATAACCATATTATAGGGAGCGGAAATGAACACGGCTGCGATCAGGGGCATCCTTTGCGACATCGGAGGGGTACTGTATGTCGGCGATACCCCCTGCCCCGGCGCCATTGAGGCGATCCGAAAACTCAAAGCGGCGTTTCCGATCCGCTTTCTGACCAACACGACCCAGAAAACCAGGAAACAGGTCGTCGCCAAACTGCAGGGGATGGGATTCGACATCGAGCCCTCGGAGGTGATCACCGCCCTGGACGTGACGAAGGCCTTCCTGCTGCAGCACCGCAGCACCGCCGCGCTCCTTCTCACGGACGCCGCCATGCATTTTTTCGACGACCTGCCCGAAGCGCCCAGGCGCTACGTCGTCGTCGGGGATGCCCAGACCAATTTCACGTATGAACGGCTCAACGAAGCGTTTCAGCTCCTGATGGAAGGCGGGGAACTGCTCGCCGCGGCCAGGAACCGCTATTTCAAAGACCATGGCGGCCGCCTCAGTATGGACGCGGGCGGTTTCGTCGCGGCGCTGGAATACGCTTCGGGCCAGGAGGCGCACGTCATCGGAAAGCCGAGCCGTGAATTCTATCATCTTGCCTGCGCATCGATGGGCGTGGCGCCCGAAGCCACTATCATGATCGGCGACGACATCGAGAGCGATGTTGCCGGCGCACAGGCGGCCGGGCTGAAGGGGATCCTTGTCAAAACGGGCAAGTTCACCGATGCGGACCTGGCGCGCGGCATCACTCCCGATGCCGTCGCCGACTCGATCGCGGATGTCAGGCTCTGAACATCCCTTATAACTCCGGCTCCGAGTACGGCAGGCCGTGCGCCTCGGCGACGGGACGGTTCGTCAGCTTTCCGTCATAGGTGTTGAGTGCGCTTCGCATCGGCTTGACGCTTGAAAGGACCTCATCGGCACCGTACTGCGCCAGTTTCAGCAGGTACGGCAGCGTCGCGTTGGTGAGCGCCAGCGTCGACGTGCGCGGGTAGGCGCCGGGCATATTGGCGACGCAGTAGTGCACGACGCCGTCGACGACGAAGGTCGGCTCCGTGTGGGTTGTCGCATGCGACGTTTCGAAGCAGCCCCCCTGGTCGATGGAAACGTCGACGAGAACGCTGCCGTTTTGCATCTGTGAAAGCATCGGCCTCGTGATCAGCTTCGGCAGCATCGACTCGATGGCATCGGCGGTGCTGTAGAGAGTGCTGACGTTGGCCGGAAGCACATCATCGAGGTAGTGCAGGCGCGCAAGGTTGATGTCAAGGATCGTCACCTTTGCCCCCAGTCCGGCCGCGACCTGCGCCGCCGCCAGCCCCGCCATACCGCCGCCGAGGATCATAACGTTGGCGCGTTCCGTGCCGACGACGCCGCCGGCCAGAATGCCCCTGCCGCCCTGGTAGCGTCCGAGGTGAAACGCACCCATCAGCGACGCCATCTTGCCGGCCACCTCGCTCATCGGTTCGAGCAGCGGCAGACGCCCGTCGATGTTGAGCGTCTCGTAGGCGAAAGATCTGATCTTCTTCTCCAGCAGGAATTTCGTCAGCGGCTCGTCGGCGGCGAGGTGCAGGTAGGTAAAGAGCGTCTGTCCCTCTTTGAACAGCGGGTACTCCTGTGCGATCGGCTCTTTGACCTTGACGATCAGCTCCGCCGCGTCGAAGACCGCTTTGGCGTCATGGAGCAGCGTCGCTCCGGCCGCCTCGTAAGCGCCATCATCGAAACCGCTTCCCTCTCCGGCCCCGCACTGCACGAACACCTCATAGCCCCGCGCAACGAGCTCGCGCACCCCCGAAGGCGTCACCGCCACCCTGTACTCTTCCGTCTTGACCTCTGTCGGTACGCCGATTTTCATGGGAGCCCCCTGGTTTTCAGTAATGTTGGTATAAATTATTCTAGCATGGCGGTGCATTAACAGTTCCCGACGAGGGATTTTTGATGGATCTGTTATGGTGCAATAAAAATCGTATCATCTCCCAAAATAGTGACAGATTTTTCCATTCGAAATATACGGGTTCCGGAGCAAACCGCTGCACTGCATAGATCACATCTTTATCCAGATACCTCATCACGTCGTAATGGTCTATTCCATAGCCGCCAAAGCGTATTTCATTGCTGTTGTCTGTGAACTCACCATCTTTCATCGGCCTGTCCCTGATGGTCCCGTAAGTTAAACTTATGGGTTGCAAGCCAACCCCTTTTCCTATGTAACCATGTAGATTCAATGATCTGAACAACACACACCCGTTTGTTTCTTTGTAGAACAACCCAAGCTCCTGCGGAAGCTTTCTCTCGATCAGTTTTTCAAGGTCATCGATTTGCTTCTCATTTAGACCAGCGTAGAATGTATGCAAATAGTTTTTTATCCCATACTCTTCGCTTTCAGAAAAAAATCCTATAAACAGATTGCCGTCATCGTCTTCGTAGAAGTCATTGCCCCCGTAATATTTGATCAGTTGCTCTTTGATGTCTTCAATGAAATGTTTCATTTTGCAGAT
>JARROU010000159.1:0-3574 GCA_037383585.1 Campylobacterales bacterium
CTCCAGCGCGACGTTTCCGGCGAGGATCATGAGGTCGGCCCAGGAGATGCTACGGCCGTATTTGCGCTTGACCGGCCAGAGCAGGCGGCGGGCCTTGTCCAAAAGCACGTTGTCGGGCCAGCTGTTCAGCGGTGCGAAGCGCTGGGTGCCCGACCCGCCGCCCCCGCGGCCGTCGCCGGTGCGATAGGTGCCCGCGCTGTGCCACGCCATCCGGATGAACAGGGGCCCGTAGTGACCGTAGTCGGCCGGCCACCATTCCTGCGATTCGGTCATCAGCACGGCCAGGTCCTTTTTCACGGCCTTGAGGTCGAGCTGTTTGAATTCTTCGGCGTAGTTGAAGTCCCCGCCCATCGGATTGAGCGCGGGCGGGTTCTGGTGGAGTACCTTCAGGTTCAGCTGGTTCGGCCACCAGTCCCGGTTCGACGTGCCTCTTCCGGCCACGGGTCTGTCGATCATCCCCCTTTCGTGGCGCTTGCTCTTTTCATGCATCTGGATTCTCCTTTCTACGGGTTCGCCGGATTCCCAACTGCGGATCGCCGATGGAAAACGTCTTTTTCTCTTTTGAGCCGTTAATGATCTTACGCCGTTTGTCTTAAATAAGAAAATCTTTTTCCTTTTATCTGAAAATCTCAGGCCAGATTTATACGGATTTCTAATAAAAGATGCGCTGAAGCAGGCACCGGGTTTAAATCGACTGGCTTCCGATCATGGCGAGCAGGATGATGAGAAACAGCGTGACGGCGACCGCCCACTGCGTGAGGCGCCGTTCGCTTTGCCGGTGAACCGAAATCAGGGTGTTGACCAGCCGCATCCGTGCCATCCGGATGCGTGCACTGGCCCGCTTTCGCCATGCGCTCAGCCGCGCGGCAACGGTGCCGGCGGTGCGCTGCAGCTGCCGTGCGGCATATTCCATCGGCAGCAGAAGGTCTCCGGCGGGAACGGGTATTATGGCATGCAGGACCTCTGTACGCAGGACGACAAAGGCCGCCGCAACTGCGCTCAATATCGGCCAGAAGCTCTGCAGGAACTGCTGCGCCGTCATCGGTCCGGTGGCAGTACCCTGCAGCCACGGCAGCAGTACGATGCCGATGAGCAGCAGCGCCCACGGCCGCAGCATGCCCGGCATGGGAGGGGAACCGTAGGCGGCGCTTGCGGGGCGCAGCAGGTAGAGGAAGCGTGTCATCATCAGCGCCGTGGCGACCGTACTGGCCGACAGCAGTAGCGGCAGAAGGGGCGCGAGGGCTTCGGGGGCGTAAGCCGAAGCGCTTTTGGCCAAAAGCTTGGCGTACATGCCGCTGCTCCACGGCGCGCCCGCCATTGCCAGGGCGGGCAGCCACAGCCCGGCCCAGATCCACCGGCGCAGGGCGCGACGTTCGCCGCCGCAGAGCCCCGAACCCAAAAAGAGCGCGCCTTTGCTCAGGCCGTGATGCAGGGCGTAGAACGCGATGCTTGAAAGCATCAAGGGCCAGGCGTCGGGCGCGGACAGCCCCAGGCCGAAGATCATCGTCATGATGCCCATCTGGCTGATGCTGGAGTAGGCCAGCAGGGTCTTCGGGTCCCGCTGCGTCATCCCGACCGCCGCCCCGTAAAAGGCCGTGAAGAGGCCGTAGACGATCAGGCCGGATCCCCATTCGGGCAGGGCCGCCGTCCCGACGGGGAAGAGCCGGATCCAGCCGAGCAGGCCGGCCTTGATCATCGTCCCCGAAAGGACGGCGCTTGCCGGGGCCGGCGCGACGGGGTGCGCCAGGGGCAGCCAGACGTGCAGGCCGAACACCCCCGCCTTGATGCCGAAGCCGATGAACAGCAGCCAGAGGATCATTTCCGCATTTTCGGCTTTCGCCAGTGCGGTGCGGACGGCTTCGAACGTCGTGGCCCCCGTCAGGTGAACCGCCATGATCATGGCCGAAAACAGCGCCGTTTCCCCGAGGATGACCAGGAGGATGTAAAGGCGCCCGGCCCGGAAGGCCGGGGCGCTTTTGTTCGAGACGATCAGGCCGTAGGAGGCCAGGCTCATCAGCGTAAACCCGAAATAGAATCCGGGAATGTCCCGTGCGAGAATCAGCAGCAGATTCCCGGCCAGTGCCAGCAGGAAAAAAAGGAAAAAAGCCGACCGTTGCTGCGCTTTGATATAGTGTTTAGCGTAAACCCCGCTGACCGTCCACAGCACCGCGGCCAGGGTCCAGAAGACACCGCCCGTCGCGTCGAGACCGAACCGGCTGCCCAGCAGCAGCCAGGGAAGGTGAAGTTCCCCTGAAGGCAGCGGTGTGAATGCCGTTGCGATCAACGCCGGCAGCGCCGCCCAGGGGGCGAGGATCTGGGCGGCCGCGCGCAGCGTGCGCAACGCCAGCATCAGGGCGAGCAGCAGCGGAAATACGGCGGATGAGAGCAGCAGCGTTTCGGAAAAAACAAGGTCCATGTTAGTAAAACTCCCGTTCTGCGATCAGATGTACCCATCCCAGAGGGCTGTATTCGGAGGCGGCGAAGAGGCCGATCCCCAGCGCCAGGGCCGCGGTCGCGAGCGGGGGGATCAGCAGCGTCCACTTCGTCTCCTGGCGGCCGAAGGTCTGTTCATGGGGCCACTGTTTCGGGGCGGGCAGGAACCACGCACGATAGAGAATGGGCAGAAAGTAGGCGGCGTTGAGCAGGGTGCTAACCACCAAAACAGGGATGACCCATCCCGCACCGGCCTCCAGGCCCCCCAGCCCCAGGTACCATTTGCTGACGAACCCGGCCATCGGCGGCACGCCGATCATCCCCAAAGCGGCGACGCTGAAGGCCGCCATCGTCCAGGGCATACGGCGGCCCACCCCGTTCATGTCGCTGATGTTGTGGATGCCGAGCGTTTCCGCCAGGTTCCCGGCGCAGAAAAAGAGGGTGATCTTCATGACCCCCTGGTGAACGAGATGCACCACGCCTCCGATCGTGGCGACGGGGCCGACGATGGCCACCCCGAGGACGATATAGGAGACCTGGCTGACGGTTGAAAACGCCAGACGGCGTTTGAGATCGTCCTGAAACAGCGCCCGGATCGATCCGTAGATAATGGTCAGCGAAGCGACGGCGGCCAGCGGGGAGGTCAATCCGAGCATGGCGGAACGCTCGATGCCGAAGACTTCATAGACGACGCGTATGATGCCGAACGCCCCCGCTTTGACGACGGCGACGGCGTGAAGCAGGGCACTGACCGGTGCCGGGGCGACCATGGCCCTGGGCAGCCATCCGTGCAGGGGAACGAGGGCCGCTTTGACGCCGAAGCCGGCGATCAAAAGGGTGAAGATGCCGGTAAGGGCGGCCGGACCGGTGCCGCCGGCATGGTCCGCGACGAAGCCGCGCGGGGTAAACTCCAGCGTGCCCGTGAGGTGGTAAAGCCATACCGTTGCGAACAGCAGCATCGCGCCGCCGAAGAGGGTGTAGACGAGATAGCTCTGGCCCGCAAGCCGGGCTTCTTCCGTGCCGCGGTGGACAATCAGCGGATAGGTCGCGAGGGTCAGCAGCTCATAGAACAGGATAAACGTCAGCAGGTTGCCCGAGAGCGCTACCCCGATGGTCGCGGTAACACAGAGGCTGAAAAAGC
>JARROU010000160.1:0-5047 GCA_037383585.1 Campylobacterales bacterium
GACCTGCTCAGCTACTTTGCGAACCATTCCTATCTCGTGGCGATGCAGATCGAAAAGGCTGAGAACGTCGACGCTCTGCGCTCCATCGGCGAGGATATGGTGCACCTGGTCCGTTCGCTGCACTCCAAAGGCGTCAAGGTGCGCTACATTTCCAAGCTCGTCAATGCCCTCAACGCCAAGGTGTACCAAAAGGTATTCGAACTCTGCGTCGCACCCGCGGATCGCAAGGCGTGCGCGCTGATTGTCATGGGCAGCGAGGGGCGGCGCGAGCAGATCCTGCGCACCGATCAGGACAACGGCCTTATCATCGCCGAGGGGTGCGGGAAGGATTTCGCCGAAGAGACGGCGCAGATGCATGCCCGTCTCAAAACGCTGGGTTTCCCCGAGTGCCCCGGCAAGGTGATGATGACGAACCCGCAATGGCGCCGGACCATCGGCGGTTACAAAGCGATGATCGACGGCTGGGTCGATTCGATGGACGAACGCGCGCTGCAGTCGCTCAACATCTTCCTCGACGCGCAGTGCGTCGCCGGGGACCCGGTGCTGCTCGAGGAGTCCAAGAACTACCTTTTCGGCCGCTTCGAGGGACGCGACGACGTGCTCGCGCATATGGCCAAGGCGGCGCTCAGTTTCGAAACGCCGCTGAGCGTCTTTTCGGGGCTGGTCGTCGAACGCAGCCGCCACAACACGCTGGACTTGAAAAAAGGGGGCATTTTCGCCATCGTGCACGGGGTGCGGGTGTTCGCACTGCAGCACAAGATCCGCGAGACCAACACCTTCGAGCGGATCAAGCAGCTCAACAACGCCGGGGTGTTCGACAAGACCTTCTCGACCGAGCTGATGGAGGCGTATGATACGCTGCTTTCCATCCGACTGCGGGCCCGCCTGTCGCATCCGGGCGGAATCGGTGCTCTCAATGACATCGTGCCCGCCCAGCTGGATAAGATCGAACGCGATCTGCTTAAGGACAGCTTCAAAATCGTCAACGCCTTCAAGAAGCTGTTGACGTACCATTTCCATCTGAACATGGTGTTGTAGATGTTCGCAACCCTGAACAGAAACCGGCAGCGTCGCAAGCTCAAAGACGAGGCCTACGCCTTTTTGTTCGAACCCTACGACGGCGATGAGGTCGTGGTGTTTGATACGGAGACGACGGGCCTCGATCCCAGGCGGGACGAGATCGTCTCCATCGGGGCCGTCAAGGTGAAAGGGAACCGGATCCTGACCTCGGAAACGTTCGAGGTCTATCTGAAAACGGAGCGTCCGATCCCCAAAAAAAGCATCGAGGTGCACGGCATACGCCCGTGCGACCTCGAGCATGCCGTCGCACCGCGCGAGGGGATCAATGCGTTCTTGAAATTCATCGGCCCGCGGCCCCTCGCGGGCTACTATCTGGAGTTCGACGTGGCGATGAATTTCAAGAACGCATTGATCCCCTCGCGCGGTGCGACGGCATGCTCGAGGTCGCACGGGCGTATGCCGTGCACCTCGATGCTTTGGGTTGCCCGCCATGGGCAAACACAACGCCGTCAACGATGCGATCATGACGGCGATGATCTATTTGAAACTAAAAAATACGTCGCATCTGCCGAAGGGCTGAGGCGTTACGGCCGCGCCGAAAGCGTGGGTGTGCTTCAGTGTCATAGCGGCGAGCGAAGGTGACCGGGCTTCGCTCGGGCAGCGTTTTAATTTATCTGAAGGAGAGAATATGAGTGAAACAATCGTCAAGCCGGTGTTCCAGCCGAATCGTGAATTTGCCAAAACGGCACGCATCAAGAACATGTGCGAATACAAGGACCTGGCATCCTGGGCCGAAGAGGATTATGAAGGGTTCTGGGACCACTTCGCCAAAGAGAAGATCGACTGGTTCGAGCCCTACACGAACGTACTCGACGACACGAACATGCCTTTTGTCAAATGGTTCGAAGGCGGCAAGCTGAACGTCGCGCACCAGTGCATCGACCGTCACCTGGATTCGCGCAAGAACAAAGCGGCGATCATTTTCGAAGGCGACCGCGGCGACAAGCAGATCGTCACGTACCTGGAGCTCTATTACAACGTCAACAAGATGGCGAACCTTCTCAAGAACGAGTTCGGCATCAAAAAAGGCGACCGCGTCGTCATCTACATGCCGATGATCCTTGAAGCGGCCTACGCGATGCTGGCGTGTACGCGCATCGGCGCGATCCACTCCATCGTCTTCGGCGGGTTCTCCGCCGAGGCGCTGCGCGACCGTGTCATCGACGCGGAAGCGAAACTGGTCATCACCGCCGACGGCGCGTTCCGCAAGGACAAGCCGTACATGCTCAAGCCGGTTGTCGACAAGGCGCTCGAAGAGGGCTGCGAATGTGTCGAAAAAGTCCTCGTCGTCGAGCGCAACGGCGAAGACGTCGAGTGGAAAGCGGGCCGCGATTACTCTTACAACGAGATGATCGACCAGCAGTCTCCGGTCTGCGAGTCCGAGCCGATGGACTCCGAAGACCCGATGTTCCTGCTCTACACGTCCGGTTCCACCGGCAAGCCGAAGGGGGTCCAGCATAACACGGCGGGCTACATTCTCTGGGCGCAGATGACGATGGAGTGGGTCTTCGACGTCAAGGAGAACGACACCTACTGGTGTACGGCCGACATCGGCTGGATCACCGGCCACACCTACATCGTCTACGGACCGCTCGCGATGGGCGCGACGACGCTGATGTTCGAAGGCGTCCCGACCTATCCGGACGCGGGACGCCCGTGGAAGATGGTCGAAGAGTACAAGATCAACCAGTTCTACACGGCGCCGACGGCGATCCGTGTCCTGCACAAAACGGGTGCGGAAGAACCGGCGAAATACGACCTCTCCAGCCTGAAAGTTCTCGGAACCGTCGGCGAGCCGATCGACCCGCCGGCATGGAAATGGTACTACGAGGAGATCGGCGGAGGCAAATGCGCCATCGTCGATACCTACTGGCAGACGGAAACGGGCGGCCACATGGTCACCCCGCTGCCGGGCGCGACGCCGATCAAGCCGGCCTGCGCAACCTTCCCGCTGCCGGGCATCATGGGCGAGATCCTCGACCCGGAAACGGGGGAGAAAGTCGGTGCGGGCGAGAGCGGCTACATGTGCGTCACCAAACCGTGGCCGTCGATGATCCGCGGCGTCTGGGGCGACCCGGACCGCTTCGTGAAGTCCTACTTCGGCGACGTCAAGAAAGACGGCAAGCCGGTCTACTTCACGGGCGACGGCGCCGTTTACGACGAGGAAGGCTACATCACGATCACGGGCCGTACCGATGACGTCATAAACGTCTCCGGCCACCGCATGGGCACGGCCGAGGTCGAGGCGGCGTGCAAGAAGCATCAGAACGTTGCAGAAGTCGCCGTCGTCGGCAAGCCGCACGATCTTAAAGGCGAGGGGATCTTCGCCTACGTCGTCCTCAAAGGCGAAGACACCGTCGCCGAAGAGATGGAGATGGTCAAAGAAATCAACAACGTCATCAAGAAAGAGATCGGCAACATCGCCGTCTGTGACGATATCGTCTTTGTCCCGGGACTTCCGAAAACGCGCTCGGGCAAGATCATGCGCCGCATCCTCAGAGCCATCGCCAAAGGCGAGGCGATTACGCAGGATACTTCGACGCTCGAAGATCCAAGTGTCGTCCAGGCGATCGAAAGCGTCGTCAAGGGCTAAGCCCTCCGCCAAATCTACTTGTTCGCCGGCCAGGGCGCCGACGGTATAGATTGCGACAGTGCGTCGGCTTCGGCTTTGCAGCCGCGTGTAGGTTTCAGTCTCCTGCCACGGACATCCTCGAGCTCCTTTCTGGCCGCATCCATCGCGGCGCGGAATCCCAGATCGGCATGAAGCCTGGCTACCGCGGCGGCCCCCATAATCCTTCCCATCGTTACATCGCTCTGCCAGTGGACATTGCAGACGACGCGGCTCTGCCCGTAGGCCCAACCCCGCTCTAGGAGCGCGTCGGCGTGCTCGGGGGAGAGCTCGCTGAGAATGAGGGCCCATGCCCATCCGAGCGCCGTGTGTCCGGAAGGGTAGGCGCCGACCTCCCTCATGTGATGTTCCTTTTCCGGCGTACAGGTGGGCGCTCCGTTTACGGCAAAGGGGCGGATGCGTCGGTAGCGGTTCTTCGCCGTGTAGGTGGAGAGTCTCGCATCAAAGAAGGTGCGGCGCATCAGTCTGTAGAGGCAGGGGGTGTCCTGCTCGGAGATGGGAATGCCCAGGGCGCAGGAGAAGGTGGCGGCCACCTGCGGAAAGCTCAGATCGGCGTCCTCGGCGGCCAGCTTCCAGCGCGGCGAGCCCTGCAGCGCGAGGCTATTTCGGCTGATTGCCTCGTCAAGCGCAAAAGCGGCAGTGCCTTCGGCGGGAGGCGGGGGGAGGAGCGCCAGGCTGTCGGGAAGCGCGTCGGCGGGAAGATAGCCCTGCGTGATCTCCGTATGTACTTCCGGCGCGTATTCGGCCTTGCTCTGCTTTTCAAGGCCGGTGCAGCCCGCAAGCAGCAAGGCACCCGTGAAAATAAAAAATGCTCTGAGGCACAGGCGCATCATAAAACGGTCTCCATTTACTCGTAAGTGCCTTCCACGGCATCGGCGAACGCTTCGAGTTCCACGGGGATCTTCCTGCCCGGAAGCCGTTTGTAAAAAGCGGACTTGCGTATGTACATGACAAAGAGACGGTTTGCTTTCTGGCCGATTTCTCCCGCTTTTATCCCCTTCTCTATAATATCTATCGCCATGCGCCCGGCCACTTCACCCTGCTCGTAGGGGGAGAGCCCCACCGCCATCATCCCGCCGTCTTCCATAAAAAACCTCCAGAATCCCAGCATCGGCAGATCAGTGTGCTCCCTGGTCCACGCTATGACCTCGACTGGCCTGACGACTTTGTCCGGATTTTCGGGGTCCATGATCGTGTGGTAGTGCGTGATCAGCAGGCAGTCCGCTTTGCCTTCGGCGTCTTTGACGGCTTTTTTCCACTCGTCAAAATCCCCGATCGGTTTTGAGCCTGCGAGTACAAAGGGCTTCCAGTCGAAATCCGTGATGGACCTGTGAATGG
>JARROU010000161.1:0-3543 GCA_037383585.1 Campylobacterales bacterium
TCAGCCTGCCGGCACCGTCGGGATCGTCCCCGGATACGCCTTCGCCAACGTGGACTCCATTGACATCGACGTCTACGGCATCGGCGCCCATGGGGCCGTACCCCAGGCCGGCAAAGACCCGGTCGTGCTTTCGGCGCAGATTATCCTGGCGCTGCAGACGATCGTCTCCCGGGAACTCTCCCCGCATAATCCGGCCGTCGTCACCGTCGGAAGCATCCACGGCGGGACGCAGCACAACATCATCCCCGAAAAGGTGACGCTGCAGCTGACGGTCCGCACCTACGGCGACGCGACGCGGCGCAAGGTGCTTGATTCCATTAAAAGGATCGTCCTGAACCAGGCGCGCGCCTTCGGCATCCCGGAGGAAAAACTGCCGAAAATAAGCGTCAAAAAGGCCTATACCCCCTCCGTCTACAACGATCCGGGGCTTACGGGCCGCATAAGGGGGCGTTTCGAAGAGGTGTTCGGCAAGAAACAGGTCAGAACACTGCAGCCCTCCATGGTCGGCGAGGACTTTTCCCGCTACGGCCGGACCGATCCGCGCATCCCGTCGCTGATGTTCCGACTGGGGGCGGCCGACCCCGCCGAATACGCCGAGGCGGAAGCGGGGAAACGGGTATTGCCGCCGCTGCATTCACCCCGTTTCGCCCCGCCGCCCGAAGCGACGATCAAAACCGGCGTGGAGGCGATGACGGAAGCGGCCCTGCTGCTGCTGCTGAAAAAGGAGTGATAAGAATGGAACAGATGACGGAAAAGACGGGGCACGGCGACTGTCCCTGCCGCGAGGCGATCCGTGCGCTGGAAACGGCCTACTATTCGAAAGAGGACGGATCGTTCCGGCGCCGGGTCGATGCCGCCTTCGAACACATGCAGCCGCTGCCGCCGGAGAATCCGGGGGAAAACTTCTGGATCGGCAAACAGTTTTCCGACCTCGTCCGCTTTTTGGAGGAGTGGTGCACCTTCCTGCCGGGCATTCACGGCAGTCACAGCGACGGGCTGAAATACATCGAAATCTTCGGGCAGTTTTACTACAAGAATCCCGACGGCGTCGCATTCGTGCAGGACTCCCCGGGGCGGGAGATCATGCAGGCCTTCGCGAAGCAGCGCGGCGCATTCATGGAGAGCCCGGCCTCTGGCGGAAAAATCGCGGAGTGGCTCGCAGATGAACGCACGGAGCGCGACGATTACGTCCTCCCCGATCCGGACGCGGCGGACGGCGGATTCGATTCTTTCAACGCCTTCTTCGTCCGGACGCTCAAAGCGCAGGACGAGAGCCGCCCCCAGACGATGCCCGAGCGCGATTACGTCATCGGTGCGCCGGCGGACTGCATCCTCAATTCGGTGCCGCTCAGGATCACCGATGCGAAGACGCCCATCCCGACCAAGGGGGGACAGGAACTCAATATCTCCGAACTGCTGGACCACTCCGTATATGCCGAACGCTTCGTCGGCGGCACGGCACTCTCGTGCGTGCTGATGCCCGGCGCGTATCACCGCTACCATGCGCCGGTCGGGGGACGGGTCGTCGAATCGAGGATTATCGAGGACGCTTACTACGGCTACGACGACTTCCCGACGTGGGAGCACGGCGGGAACGTCGGGTATTACGGCACCGAGTTCGGCCAATTCGCCAGTTACAAGCGCGGCTACTTCATCGTCGATACCGGCAAATACGGCCACGTCGCCCTGGTCGCGGTCGGGCTGGATACGATCAGCTCCATCGTCTTCATCGAAAAGTTCTCGGACGTGACGGCACCCGTTCCCGTCGTACGGGGGGAAGAGCTGGGGCATTTCCGATACGGCGGATCGCTTTTCATCATGATCTTCGAGCCGGGGCGGTACCACTCCGACGCCATCCAGGTGCGCCTGGGGAACCAGATCGGAATGTTCGATACGCAAGAGAGCGATCCGGAATAACGCTTGAAGGAGCGCACAGATTTTAGTGAGGAGACATCGAAATGGACACTGAAATGGAAAAAGTACTTGACCGAACAAAGATCATCGAAACGATCAACCGCCTTTTTATCGGCACGGACAACCGCGACTGGGAGCTCGTCAAAAGCTGCTTCGCCCAAAACGTGCTTTTCGACATGAGCTCCCTTGGCGGGGGCAATCCGGCGGAAATGACGCCCGATGCCATCGTTGCCGCATGGGACAGCGGGCTCAAGCCGCTCAAGGCAATCCACCACCAGGCCGGAAACTATCTCGTCGATATCGAAGGCACGGAGGCGGAAGCCTTCTGCTACGCCGAGGCACACCACTACCTGCCCAACAAGAGCGGCAGGAACACGAGGACCTTTGTCGGAAGCTACGAGATCGGGCTGTTCAAAGAAGGGGACAGATGGCGGATCTCGCGGTTCAAGTTCAACCTCAAGTACCTCGACGGCAATCCGGACCTGGAACGTTCGTGAGCGTACCGGTCCGACAAGATACAAAACACATCGCAAGGAGGCATCATGAAAAAGGTAGCGTTTGAGAGCGAAAATATCGAACTCGTCGGAAATCTCTATTATCCGCCGGACTACACGGAAGGGCGGCAGTATCCCGCCGTCATCGTTTCGGGCAGCTGGACGACGGTCAAAGAGCAGATGGCGGGCCTTTATGCAAAGCGGTTATCGAAAAAGGGGTATATCACCCTGGCGTTCGATTTCCGCGGCTTCGGGGAGAGCGGGGGCGAGCCGAGGTTTTATGAAAATCCGGCCATGAAAGTCGAGGACATCAAAAATGCCGTCGGCTACCTGGCGTCACTGCCCGAGGTGGACATGCAGAACATCGGCCTGCTCGGGATCTGCGCTGGCGCGGGGTACAGCCTGGTCGCCGCGTCCGAGGATAAAAGAGTAAAGGCGGTCGTGACGGTCGCCTCATGGCTGCATGCTGCGGAAGCGGTCAAGCTGTTTTACGGCGGCGAAGCGGGGGTGAAAACGCGGTTGAAGGCCGCGCAAAATGCGAAGAGAAGATACGAAGAGAGCGGCGAAACGGATTACGTCCCGACGGTCAGCACGACCGACGACAGTGCCGCGATGTTCGGCGAATACGACTACTATCTCAACCCCGGGCGCGGCGCGATAAAGGAGTGGAGCGGCGAGAGGTTCGCGACCATGTCCTGGGAACCGTGGCTGACGTTCGACCCGATGAAATCGGCGCCGAAACTGACCGCGCCGACCCTGATGATCCACTCCGACGGCGCCGTGCTGCCTGATTATACGAAAAAGTATTTCGACGCCATCGCCACCGATGATAAGAAGCTGCACTGGATCGATACGGAGATCGAATCGCCCTTCCATCAGTTCAGTTTTTACGATCAGGAAGAGGAGGTTGCGCTCTCGGTCGATCTGGCAGCCGGGTGGTTTTCTAAAAAAATACCTCGACGTTAGCGTGCTCGCCGAGTGTCGTTTCGTGAACGGTTCTTGCGATTATGTGCGCCCGTACCCGCGCAGCAGTTTGCGGTCGATCTTGCCCGTCGTGCCTTTGGGCAGGGCGTCGATGAAGGTGATGCGCTCGGGAAGCTTGTACTCGGCGATGTGCTCGCTCGCAAAGGCGAGA
>JARROU010000162.1:0-3526 GCA_037383585.1 Campylobacterales bacterium
CGCCCGGCGATCAACGTCGGTCTCTCCGTATCACGTGTCGGTGGTGCGGCTCAGATCAAAGCAACGAAACAAGTTGCGGGTACACTGCGTCTGGACCTGGCTCAGTACCGTGAGCTTCAGGCATTTGCACAGTTTGCTTCCGACCTTGACGAAGTAAGCCGCAAACAGCTCGAGCGCGGTCAGCGCATGGTGGAAGTTCTGAAACAGCCGCCGTATTCTCCGCTGACGGCAGAGAAACAGGCACTGGTGATCTTCGCGGGTAATGAAGGCTACCTTGACGACCTTCCGGCAAGCAGCGTCGTTAAATTCGAAGCGGAACTCTACCCGTTCGTAGAGGCTTCCTATCCGCAGATTTTCGAAAACATTCGCTCCACGTCTAAAATCGACGACGAGACGAATGCACTGATGAAAAAAGCGATCGAAGAGTTCAAAGCGTCTTTCGTCGCTGAGTAAGGACCATTATGGCCAACTTAAAAGAAATTCAGAGAAAGATCAAGAGTGTTTCCAGTACGCAGAAGACAACGCGTGCGATGAAGCTCGTCTCCACGGCGAAACTCCGCCGTGCGGAAGAACTCGCCAAACGCTCGCGTCTTTTTGCGGAAAAAACCAATGCGATGATCTCAGAACTGGCCAGCCAGATCGAATGCATGAAGATCGGCGGGATCGAGAACCGTGCCTTCGAAGAGATCGCAGCACCGAAGATGGTCGACATTATTTTCGTCACGGCAGACAAAGGTCTGTGCGGCGGTTTCAATATGCAGACCATCAAAGCGGTCCGCAAACTGATGGCGGAATTCAAAGACGAGAAAGTCAAAGTCCGTCTGCGCGGGATCGGTAAAAAAGGGATTGAGTTCTTCAACTATAATCAGGTTGAACTGCTCGACGAAGTCATCGGGCTGAGCTCTGCGCCGGACATGGACCGTGCGGCTGACTTTATCGATGCATCGATCCGTGATTTCAAAGAAGGGAACATCGACGGTGTCTACGTAGTCTACAACGGCTACAAGAACGTCATTACGCAGGAACTTCACGTTAACCGCATTTTGCCGGTAGATACGACGGAGTTTAACTGCGAAGACGTCAGCAAAGGTTCCCTGCTGGAACTGGAAGCGGAAGACAGCGAAAAGATGCTCGAATCTCTTCTGACGAAGTACGCAGAATACAACATGTACTACGCGCTGATCGATTCGGTAGCGGCAGAACACTCTGCACGTATGCAGGCGATGGACGCGGCGACGAACAACGCCAAAGATATGGTGAAGAAACTGACAGTCGAATTCAATAAGGCACGTCAGGAATCTATTACAACAGAGCTGATCGAGATCATCAGCGGTGTTGAGTCGATGAAATAGGAGGAATAGAATGGTTGGAAAAATTATCCAGGTAATGGGTCCGGTTGTCGACGTTGAGTTCGACGGAAAACTCCCTGCGATCAACGAAGCGATCGAAGTAAAGGGAAGTGTGGAAGGCAAAGAATACCGTCTGGTACTCGAAGTCGCCTCCCACCTCGGTGACGGTCGTGTCCGTACGATCGCTATGGATATGACTGAGGGCCTTGTTCGCGGTACAGAAGCCGTTGCAACGGGTGCACCGATCAAAGTACCGGTCGGCGATAAAGTTCTCGGCCGTATCTTCAACGTTATCGGTGAGACGATCGATGACGGCGACCAGGTAACCGACGCTGAAATGTGGTCGATCCACCGCGATCCTCCGCCGCTTGTCGAGCAGAGCACGAAGACAGAGATGTTCGAAACGGGCATCAAAGTCGTCGACCTTCTCGCTCCGTACGCAAAAGGCGGTAAAGTCGGTCTGTTCGGTGGTGCGGGCGTTGGTAAAACGGTCATCATCATGGAGCTGATCCACAACGTTGCGCACGCGCACAGCGGTTACTCTGTCTTCGCCGGTGTCGGTGAGCGTACCCGTGAAGGGAACGACCTGTACCACGAGATGAAAGACTCGAACGTTCTGGATAAAGTCGCCCTCTGCTACGGCCAGATGAGCGAGCCTCCGGGAGCACGTAACCGTATCGCCCTGACCGGTCTGACCATGGCGGAATACTTCCGTGATGAAAAAGGTCTGGACGTTCTGATGTTCATCGACAACATCTTCCGTTTCGCTCAGTCCGGATCCGAAATGTCGGCACTGCTCGGCCGTATCCCGTCTGCCGTCGGTTACCAGCCGACGCTGGCACGTGAAATGGGTGCGCTCCAGGACCGTATTACGTCAACGACGAAGGGCTCTATTACTTCTGTCCAGGCGGTTTATGTTCCTGCGGACGACCTGACTGACCCGGCGCCGGCGTCTGTCTTTGCGCACCTCGATGCGACGACGGTTCTTAACCGTAAAATCGCGGAAAAAGGGATTTATCCTGCGGTCGATCCGCTCGATTCAACGTCTCGCCTGCTCGATCCGCAGATTATCGGCGAAGAGCACTACAACGTTGCACGCGGTGTTCAGAAAACACTTCAGAAGTACAAAGACCTGCAGGACATCATTGCGATCCTCGGTATGGACGAACTTTCTGAAGACGACAAAGCGACCGTTGAACGTGCACGTAAGATCGAGAAGTTCCTTTCTCAGCCGTTCTTCGTTGCGGAAGTCTTTACAGGTGCACCTGGTAAATACGTGACGCTCGAAGACACGATCAAGGGCTTCAAAGGTATTCTCGAAGGTGAATACGACCATATGCCGGAAAATGCATTCTACATGGTCGGTGACATGAAAGAGGCGATCGAAAAAGCTGAAAAAGCCAAAGCGTAATCTTTCTCAGTACAAAAGGAATTAAGTATGGATACTTTTAAACTGGAAGTGATCACGCCCAACGGTCTCATCTTTGATGATGAGGCTCTGGAAGTCACTTTGCCGGGCGAAGAGGGCGAATTCGGGGTGCTGCCGCGTCATGCATCCCTGACGACGCTGCTCAAAGCCGGTGTTATCGATATCGTCACCACCGACAAGCGAACGGAATCGATCGTTGTCAACTGGGGTGTCGTACAGGTAGGGGAGTCCAAGGTGACTGTTCTCGTCGATGGCGCCGTCGCAATTCGTGGCGAAGGCGAAAGCGACATTGCCAAAGTGCTTGAAGACGCTAAGAAACTTCTTGAAGATGTTTCCGAGTCCAAGATGGCACTGGCATCTGTGTCGGCCAAAGTTGAGTCGGCTGCACATAAACTGATCTAAGCGTTCGCATGTTCGATTCGCTCAGCGACTACTATCTTAAAAGCAACAGTGTCACCCTTGCGGTGCTGGCACTGCTTGCGGTTTATTTCACCGCCATCAACTGGACATTCTTTTATCGTTATCTGGCCCTCAACCGCTGGGTGGATAAAGAAACGGATTCTCTCGAATCCCTGCTGATGGGTGCTCCGGGTATTGCCGCGAACTCCTACCTGAACCACTTCATCAAAAGCAGCAAGCGTTTGTCCAACGAGATGTTCGACCTCGGTCTTTACGCCGGTACCAAAGAAGCGACCAAAGGGCTTGCGGTCCTTTCCGTCGTGGCTTCGACGGCGCCGTTCATCGGTCT
>JARROU010000163.1:0-4972 GCA_037383585.1 Campylobacterales bacterium
ATATGCGCTCTACTGGCTGGTCATTTTTTTCCCTATCGCTATTTTTTTGCTCGGCTACAAGGCAGGAACGGCGGCGAATGCCGTTTACCTGGGGTATTTTGCCCTTTTCATGCTGCTGCATCGCGGCGAGTGGCTGCCCGCCCCCTTTGACACGACGTCCATTCTCAATATTCTTTTTGCCTCGGCGGTGCTCGTACTGACGATTGCCTATTTCGACCTGAGCCGGGAGGAGGCCGTCCGTGCCCTGGAGCGCCAGGACCGTCTGCTGAAAGAGGAACACGCCATGGTGGACCGGTATGTGATCGTCTGTACGGTGGATCCTGTCGGGGACCTTACCTACGCAAGTGAAGCGTTTTGCAGGCTGACGGGCTACAGCGAAGCGGAACTGCTCGGCCAAAGCTACAGCACGATCTGTCAAGAAGACATCACCAGAAACCGGCTGGGTCCGATCCGGTCGGCCATCGGTACCTGGAAGGTCTGGCAGGGTGAAATCGCCATCCGGAACAAGTCGGGGCAGCATTACGTCATTGATATGGTCATCGGCCCCGTGTTTGACACCGACGGGAACGCGATCGGCTACCGTGCCATCGGCGAGGACATCACGGACAAGAAGCGCATCGGGGAGCTGGCCGTCACCGATTACCTGACGAGACTTTACAACCGGGTCAAGCTCGATCAGGAGTTACTAAAAGAGATCCGTCGCGCAGAGCGTTACAACACTCCCTTTTGCATCACACTGCTCGATATCGACCACTTCAAAGACGTGAATGACACTTACGGACACCAGACGGGCGATCGCGTGCTTAAAGCGATTGCGGCCGTACTGAAGCAGAACAGCCGTGAGGTCGACATCGCCGGACGATGGGGCGGTGAAGAGTTTCTGATCATTGTGCCTTCCACGCCGCTTGAGCACGGAAGGCAGTTCGCGGAAAAACTCCGCCGCGCCATTGAAAGCCGTCCGGTCGGGAATGTGGGGCATGTGACCGCAAGTTTCGGCGTCACCGAATACCGCGACGGCGATACGCCTGAGCGTCTGACCGAACGCGTCGACCGCGCACTGTACCGGGCGAAAGCCCGGGGACGGAACCGGGTCGAGCAGGCCGCTGAAGCTTCCGGGGATGCTTGAGGCGTGCCGATAGGGACATGGTGTATTTCGTTATGATATAGCAAGAAAGCGACGCCGGAAAGGGGGAACGTTATGCAGGTTCCGGAGCATGCCCATACACTTGAAGGCAACGCGATGCTCAGCGCGCTTGGAACGACGCGGAAAGGCCTGGACGAGAACGAAGTGCGAACGCGTCTGGAGCGCTTCGGACAGAACCGGCTGGAAGAGGAACGCGTCAGCCGCTTCGCCATTCTGCTCGGGCAGTTCAAATCGCCGCTGGTCCTCATTCTGCTGGCCGCCGCCGGGCTGGCCTACATAGTCGGAAGCATCCATGACGCCCTGCTGATCGTTTTCATCGTCCTGATCAATACGCTGCTCGGGTTCTGGCAGGAACTCAAGGCATTGAGCTCCATCGAGGCACTGAAGAAGATGACCGAAAGCCGTATTTCCGTCCGGAGGGGCGGACGGGAGCGCGTAAAAGAAGCCGGTATCACCCTGCCCGAGAAAACGCTCCCGTACGAACTGGACAATATGGCGCTCTCGGGGACGATCGCGGTCAAGGGGGCTGCCGAGGCCGTCGCCGTGTACACTGCCAAGCAGACCTATCTCGCTTCCATCGCCGAAAAAGCGCAGGAAGCGTCGCCCGAAAGCCCCCTGTCGAAGTCACTGGGAATTTTTACAAGAAAACACCTGAGCGTTCTGCTCGTTTTTATCGCTTTTATCGGTGTTATCGCCTATGCGCAGGGGCGGGACCTTTTCGACATTACGATGCTGATGATCGCCGAGATCGTCTCGGCCATCCCGGAGGGGCTGCCCATCGTCATCACGCTTGTGCTGACCGTTGGCGCAATGGCGCTGAGCCGGAAAAACACGCTGGTGCGCTCTCTTCCTACCGTGGAGACGCTCGGGAGCGCCACGCTCATCGCGTCGGATAAAACGGGGACGATCACCCAGGGGCGGCTGATCGTCAAAGCCCATTTCGCCATTGACGAACACTTCACCAAGATCGCCGCCGCGCTGGCCAACGAAGCGCAGGCCGGGAAGGGCGATCCGATCGACACGGCGCTGGCCGACTGGCTGGGATTGCACTACGAGCAGATCCGGCAACGTTTCCGCCGCACGACCTTCTATCCTTTTGACACGAAACACCGTCTGATGGCCAGCGCGAACATCATCCATGACGCGCATAAAATCGTCGTCAAAGGGGCGTTTGAATCGCTCAGAGCGTTTGCCCGAAACCGCGACGATTTCGCAAAGCTCGAGGCGGCTCATGACGCGTTTGCCCGCGACGGCCTGCGGGTACTGGCTCTGGGGGTAGGCGATTTCACCGGCGACAATATCGACGACTGGGAGATCGATATCGTCGGGCTCATCGGTTTCCTCGACCCTCCGAAGGAGGATGTGAAAGCGGCGGTAACGACGGCGAAACATGCGGGAATCCGCCTGATCATGGTGACCGGAGACAATGCGCTTACGGCCGCTGCCGTCGCCGAAGAAGTCGGTATTTTCACGCCGGGGGACGGTGTATTGACGGGACCGGAGCTGGCTGAAATGGACGATGAAGCACTGCAAACGAGGCTCTACGATACCACCGTCTGGGCCCGGATGCTGCCCGAACACAAATACCGCATCGTCAAACTGTTTCAGCAGCAAGGCGAGATCGTCGCCGTGACCGGCGACGGCGCCAACGACATCCCGGCCCTCAAGGCGGCCGATCTGGGTATCGCGATGGGGAGCGGGGCGGAGGCGGCCAAGGCGACGGCGAAGATGATCCTGCTCGGAAACGATCTCTCCGTCATTATCGAAGCGGTGCGCCAGGGGCGGATCATCGCCGACAACATCCGCAAGTCGATCTACTTCCTTGTCTCGACGAGTTTCGACGAAATCGTCCTGATCTCCGGGGCGATTCTGCTGGGCTACCCCCTTCCGCTGCTTCCGATGCAGATTCTTTGGATCAACCTGGTCGCCGACAGCGCCCTGGACAAGACGTTTCCCTTTGTCAAAGAGGAGGGAGACGTGATGACGCGCGGACCGAAAAAAACCGAACGGCAGTTTTTTGACCGTGTGCAGATCGCGCGGACGCTGTACGCCTCGCTGGTCATCGGCCTTTTGGGACTGTGGCTGTACCGGGGGCTGTTGTTCGAACACGGCTATGATGTGGCCGTCTCGACCGTCTTTACGGCGATGATCGTCGCCATCTGGGTCAACGGGCTGCAATCGCTTAAAGAGCATGAACCTTTTTTGAAAAACATTCGCACGAGCCTCACCATCAGTCCTTTTCTCTGGCTGGGGATTTCCGTCGGTGTGCTTTTGCAAGGAGGCATCCTGCTCTTTGCCGGAGCGTGGTTTCAGGCAACGCTGCCCGATAGGGGGGCACTGTACGCCATTGCGGGCATGGCCGCCGGGGTTTTTGTGCTGATCGAACTGCGAAAATGGGCGGAATGGTGGTACCGCATCCGCACGCGAAGCTGACGGGCTTCGCAGAGGGGGGAGTCTACAACAGGCCTTTGAGTTTTGCGGCCAGTATCGGGGAGAACAGGCTGATCAGCAGCACGAGAACGAAAAGATCGCCGCTTCGGAAATTGAAAACCTGAAGGATTTCGGACCAGGGTTTGCCGGCAGCGTAATGTCCAAACAGGAATTCGAAAAGCAGTGTCATTATCACCCACTGGACTCCGACCAGAAGGTAGCCCTCAGAGGTCCCGCTTCTGAGAAAACCGATCGAGCAATAGGTGACGGTGAAGACGATCGCAGAAAGCATCAGACCGCTGAGAGGCAGGGCGGCAGCATGCCCCAGCGTCGGCAGAAGAAGGTTTTCCCTGACGATGCCGTTGACAACGGCGAAAACGGCAATGACGATCCAGACAAGTGCGGCGTTAAGAAAAAGAGCGATGGTCATAACGGATACCGGTACTTGATTTGCATCTTTTATTATTACACAGATCAGCATTAAATGAAAATCTAATGTAAAAATAACTATAATACACAATATAATACATTTAGGCTCAAACATGTTCAAAAAGCTTCATGCAGAATTGTCGAAGATTGACTGGAAATATCATGCGCTTAAAAAGCTTGAGGGCGATTTCATTGAATTAAAGGCGCTTTCCCTGGATCCGGAAGGGGTTCTTGAAGTGATGCGGGTAAAGGAAATCGCCGATCAGCTTCTGTTTCACACGAACTGGGACGGTCACGATATCAAGATTATGCGCAGAGGGAATTAGCCAAGGCGTCGAAGATATCGCTCCCCGATGCAAGATGGCTTCATGCCATATTAACCCTGCTGTTACTCATTTAAGACTACAATGTCCCGCTAAGATTATCGGGTATCGCTGAAAGCCCGTTGGGCTGTTTGCGCAATCTTCAGGGATGCCCAGTTAGGAAACGTATGGCTCAGAAGCGGAAAAAAACAGCGCCGCGCAAGCGGAAAAATACCGGCAGGACGAAACGAAAAAAGCAGCCTATGTCGTATACGCTGCTGAAGACTCTGATCTGGCTGTTGATTGCCTTCATTGTTGTTGCTACGGGTTACTTTTTCGGCTATCAGTCGGGCAAACAGGAGCAGCAGGTTGCGCTGATCGCGGAGCGCCAGCATAGCTCTGAACTGAAAAAAGCGCTCAGCAAGGCGCAGAAGATGACCGCGAGCCATGAATACGAAAAAGCACCTCCCCGGCCGCCGAAACGTGTCCAGGTGATTCCGGAAAGCACCCGGGAAAAACCGAAACTCGCCATCATCATCGACGATGTCTCTTTCGCACACGATGTCCGCAATGTCAAGGCGCTTGGTTTGAATCTGAACCTGTCGTTCCTTCCGCCTTCGAAACGTCATCCCGATTCTGCAAAACTGGCGGCACGGGAGCCTTTTTA
>JARROU010000163.1:4996-7401 GCA_037383585.1 Campylobacterales bacterium
ACGATCAAAGCCCGCGTCGGGGAGATCAAAAGGCTTTTCCCGAGAGTGACCTACGTTAACAACCATACCGGCAGCAGGTTCACTTCGGACCGGCCGGCAATGGAAAAACTTCTGTACGCACTTGACCGTGAGGGTATTACCTTCGTTGACAGCCGCACCACGGCAAAAACCGCCGTTCCTTCTTTGATGCAAGAGCGGCACCGTCCCTACCTCAGCCGGGATGTTTTTCTGGATCATGACCCCGAAGTCGATTCCGTGAAAAAGCAGATCCGGCGGGCGGTACGGATCGCCAAGAAATACGGTACGGCGATCGCCATCGGGCATCCGCACAAGAAAACGCTCCAGGGGCTGGCCGAATCCAAAGCGATTCTCAAAGAAGTGGAGCTGGTCCGCATCGATACGCTGGCGGCAGACGAAAAGAATGAGTGAAACGCTCTCGTCGCATCTGCCTGAATTGGAAGCCATGCGGAAATATCCGCAGACACTCTATTTCAGGGGCGATACAAAACTGCTTTCACGCGTAAAGCTTTCGATTGTCGGCGCGCGCCGGGCCGACGGCTACGCCCGATCCATCACCCGGACGCTGGCGGCCAGGCTGGCCGCGGCGGGGGTCTGCATCGTCAGCGGCGGGGCCATGGGCATCGATGCCGTTGCCCATGCCGCGGCCGGTGCCGCCAACACGATCGCCGTTCTGGGCAACGGGCTCGATATCCGTTATCCGGACACCAACCGGGAATTGCTGGGAGCCATTGAACAACACGGTCTGCTGCTCAGTCCCTTCGAAGACGGTTTCCGGGCCACGAACTGGAGTTTCGTCGTTCGAAACGAGATCGTCGTCGCGCTGGGGGATGCCCTGATCGTGACACAGGCCGATGAAAAGAGCGGCAGCATGCGCAGCGTGGAGTACGCTATGAAGATGGGCAAACCGATCTACGTTCTGCCGCACCGTCTCGGTGAAAGCGAAGGGACCAACCGGCTGCTGGCCGAGGGCAGGGCGGAAGCGATCTACGACATCGACGCTTTCGCCGCCCGCTACGGCGAAGCCGCCCGGTGTGCCGACGATCCATTTTTGGAATACTGTCGAAGCCGTCCGAGTTACGAAGATGCCGTAAAAGCGTACCCGCAGGAGGTGTTCCAGTATGAACTCGAAGGCAGGATCACGGTGAGTGCAGGCCGGATCGCCGTGCTTTCCTGATTCGCTGAACCGCCGCGAAAGCCTGCTTCCGCGCTTGTGCGAGCGACCCGGTCAGACTTCGCTCTGTACGACGCGGTTCCGTCCGCTCCCTTTGGCCTTATAAAGCGCGTTGTCGGCGCGTTTGATGGCGGCCTCGATCGTTTCACCCCTCTGGTGGACCGCGGTTCCGAAACTGCACGTAATGTACTCAACCGAAGCGAACGGTTCTTGCTCGACCCGTTGCCGGATATGCTCCGTCATCCGTCTCAGGTTCTCGTCGGATTCCGTCTCCGCGATCAGCAGGAACTCCTCCCCGCCCCACCGGATCAGCAGGTCCTCGTCCCGGATCGAGTACTTGACGGTGACGACCAGGTGTTTGAGCACGATGTCGCCGACGTCATGTCCGAAGGTGTCGTTGACGTTTTTAAAATGGTCAATATCGAAGAGGATCACCCCCAGCGAACGGTTGCGTTTTTGCGCCTTTTCGATCAGGGTGTCGATGTGCGTATCGAAAAAGTCCCTGCTGTAGGCGCCGGTCAGGTGGTCACGGCTGACCCGCTGCTCCAGGGAAAACTGTTCGAGGATCGTTTCGCTGATGTCGGTGAAGACGACGATAAAGTCGTCGTCGTCAAAGTGGTTGATCGAGACGTTGAAAGCGTGGGGTTGATGCAGGGCATCGAGCATTGAGACGATGCGCTCTTTGGTCGGGAGTGCCTGGAGGGCTTCGATCCAGTCCGCATCCTCGCGAAGTTTCCCGAGATGGAAGAAGCGGTCGTTGCGGACAAAGCGTTCGCAGACACAATGGTAGCGTTCGTTGAAATGTTTCATTGAGTCGCAACCGAAAAAGTGCAGCATAGAACGGTTCGCCCGCTTGAGCTTTTTGCCGTCGGTCTGGATGACAATGTTTTTTTGCAGGTCAAACAGACGCTGGAGCTTGTACTGGTCGGCGATGCGCTCGGTAATGTCGTAAACGGTTCCGATGGACTTGACGGCGTTGCCTTCGAGGTCGTAGGTGTGGCGGCAGCGCTCTTCGACGTAGCGGACGGAGCCGTCGTGATGCAGGATGCGGTGGATAATGTTGTAGGCTTTGCAGGCTTGGATGGAGTCTTTGTATTCGCGCACAAGCAGGTCTCGGTCTTCGGGATGGACGTAGCTCAAGAAGGTTTCGAACGTTGCCTTGATCTTCTGGGGTTCGAGCCCGAAAATACGGTAGACGGCGTCGCTCCAGTAG
>JARROU010000164.1:0-5852 GCA_037383585.1 Campylobacterales bacterium
ATTATATTGATGGGTGATTCAGTTTTCTTGAAAGAAAAAAACGGCAATCAGATCGCCAGTTCATGCAGCTCTTTGAACAGGAATGCTTCAACGATGTCATCGATGCTGCGCTGCACCGGGGCGACGAGAACCATCATCTGCTGTTCGATAAACTCCATCACCGGTTCGAAATCCCCGGTGACAATAATTGCGTCCGGCCACTCCTCAAGCGCCGCCTCCTTGTCGCCGAAAAAACGCACGTCACTCACCTGGCCCTCTTCGAGCTCAACGAGGGCCCATACGCCGGCTTCGCCGATCGAAACGAGGGCGCCCTCCTGCGTGTCTTCACGGTCCATCGGCAGCAGCAGTTTCATCAGCAGACCGCCTTTTCAACCTTGGAAAGGTCCAGCTTCAGCGCTTCGTTGTCCATGATGCCGATCCCTTTGTCCAGTACCCCCTGCGCGATCGCCTTCGCTTCCTCGAGCGAATGCATCTTGCAGGTCCCGCACTGGTAGAGGTTGAGCTCGGGGATGTCTTCCTGTTTCGCCACATGGAGCACGTCTTTCATCGAGGCCTCCCAGGCCTGCGCGACCCGCTGTTCGCCGGGGGTGCCGATGACGCTCATGTAAAAACCGGTCCGGCATCCCATCGGAGAGACGTCGATGATCTCGACGTCGTCTGAATTTAAATGCTCCCGCATGAAACCGGCAAAAAGGTGTTCGAGTGTATGAATGCCGCGTTCGGGCATGATCTCCTCATTCGGTTTGCAAAAACGCAGGTCGAACACGGTGATGGGATCGCCGCCCGGCGTCTTCATCCCTTTGGCTTTTCGGACCGCCGGCGCGGGCATGATGGTGTGGTCAACCGTAAAACTGTCAAGTAAAGGCATAACTGTCCTTTTTAGCACACATACTGCGGGCTTTGGAAATTTTTCAAATGGTATCGTGAGTGTATTGAAGGGGTGTTTATAGAGCGAAGTTACCTGCGGGTGAAGCCGTGTCTTTTAGACACTGGCCTCTTCACGGCGCTGGAGGTATTCCCAGTCGCGGTCGACGCGTGCTTGCCACTCGTCGAGTACGTGTTTGTTTTCCGGTTTGAACAGGTGTTTGAAACGGCCCTGTGCACCGAGGTAGTCTTTAACCGGGAGAACATTTTTCGGACGGTACGTGATGTTGAGCTTGCGCCCGTCGATGATCTCGTACAGTGGGAAAACCAGCGAGTCGGTCGCGAGATCGGATACCGCGATCGTATCTTCGGGAAGGAATTTCCATTCCGTTGTACACGCAGACATCGCATTGATGAAGACCGGGCCTTCGACCGAGAAGCCGTGCTGGATCTTCTTGACCATGTCCTTCCACTTGTTCGGAGCGACCTGGGCGACATACGGAGCACCGTGCGCCGCCATGATCTGAAGCATGTCTTTCTTGTGCTGCTTTTCACCGTAGCTGACGCGGCCCGCCGGAGACGTCGTCGTGCTGCCGCCGATCGGCGTCGATGAAGAGCGCTGTCCGCCGGTATTGGCGTAAACTTCGTTGTCGAGAACGACGTGCATCATGTTGTGCCCGCGCTCGAAACAGCCGGAGATCCACTGGAAGCCGATGTCATAAGAAGCACCGTCACCTGCGAAAGAGACGAACTTCGGATCACGATCAGGCTGCTTCAGTCGGCCTTTGCGTTTCAGTGCCTTGTGCATCGCTTCGGCACCGGCAATCGCCGTCGAGCCGTTTTCGAAACCGATGTGGATCCAGGAGGCGTCCCAAGAGGTGTACGGGTAAACCGCCGTACACACTTCCAGACATCCGGTAGACGCCGAAAGAATCAGGTCGTCGTTGGTCGCATTGAGGACTTCACGAACGATGATAGAGTGCGCACACCCAGGGCAAAGGAGGTTTGCCCCTTCGAAACGGTCCGCAGAAGTCGAAAATTCTTTGAGATTTTTAATCTTTTTAATTTCACTCATAACTGTGTCTCCTTAGTGAAAACTGATCTTCGGTCCGCGGACGCCGATCAGCTGCTGCAGCGGAGTTGTCGGCTTACCTGCTTCGGCATTGGCCAGCAGTTCAGCGTAGATCTCGCGCAGATGTACTTTCGTGAGGTCACGGCCTCCGAGACCGTAGACGTAGTTGGTCAGAACCGTTTTCTCTCCGCTGTTGACGACCGTACCGGCCAGCTCGTTGTAGAGCATGCCGAACGTTCCGTTCGGAGAAGAGCGGTCCAGTGCACCGACCGCTTTCACGCCTTTGAGCGCATCGACAATCCAGTCGAACGGCCACGGGCGCAGGACACGGATACCGATCACCCCGACTTTTTTCCCGTCGGCACGCATCTCGTTCGCGACTTCCACTGCGGTTTCGACGGAAGTACCCATACAGACGACAACGGCATCCGCGTCGTCCGTATTGTAGGTTTCAACAATGTTGTAGCGGCGTCCCGTCAGATTTTCGAAGTCGTCAAACGCCGCTTCGATTGTCGGGAAGACCTTCGTCATCAGATCGTTGTGCTGACGCGCCTTGTGTTCGAAGTGCCACGGGTGGTCGAGATCGAGCATGTCGTTCATCGGCTGGAAATCGCCCACAAAGTTGTAGGCGGTATCGTCGTCGAGTGTTTTTACACCCTGCGCCGTATGCGATGTCAGGAAGCCGTCTTGGTGGACCATCGCCGGCAGACGGATATCATGATCTTCCGCGACTTTGAAAGCGATGAAGTTCAGATCGTAGGCATTCTGCGGATTATACGCATCAAACTGGATCCAGCCGCTGTCGCGCCCGAGGTACATATCCGAGTGGTCGCCGTTGACGTTCAGCGGTGCCGCGAGGGCACGGTTGACGACATTGAGGACGATCGGAAGGCGCATGCCGGATGCCTGGTAAAGCGTTTCGACCATCAGCGCAAAGCCCTGAGAAGAGGTCGCAGTGGCGACACGGCCGCCGGCAGCGGAAGCACCGATACAGCCGGACATCGCCGCATGCTCGGATTCGACCATGATAAATTCGCCGTCGACGTAACCGTTTGCAAGATAGCTACCGTAATTTTCAACGATCGGCGTTGAAGGGGTAATCGGATATGCCGCAACGACATCGATCTGCACCTGGCGCATCGCCTGGCTGGCGGCCATATTGCCGTCCCAGACTTCGATGTCGCGCAGTTCTTGTTTATCTGCCATTATTTCTCCTTCTTCTCTTTTTCCGGCCAGCCGGCGAGCGCTTTGTCTTCGTCTTCCTGCTCGGCAAACATCAGCAGGGATTTCGGGTTCGTCGGGCATACCTCGACACAGATGCCGCATCCTTTACAGTGATCGTAATCTACCCCGACCATCTTCTTGTCCCGGGAAATAATCGAAATATCCGGGCAGTAGATCCAGCAGAACTGGCAGTCAATACAGTAGTCTTTGTTGAAGATAGGCTTTTCGATACGCCAGTCAGCAACACTCGCTGTAAATGAATTTGATTTTGAATAAGGGCGGTCTTCCTGAAGGGTCGTCGCGACGTCCGCTACGGCCCCATCAAAGGAGCGCAGCATCGCTCCGATTTCAAAGTCGTTCCATCCGTTGTTATCCATCTCTCGCCTCCTTATTTCACTTCGTCATAGGCACGCTGGATCGCGTCCATATTCGCATCAACGATTTTCGGAGGCAGTTTCGCAAGAATGCGCTTCATACTCTCTTTGAAAAAGTCGATCTCATACATCCCGGAGATTTTCATAAATGCACCGAGCATCGGCGTATTCGGGATCGCACGACCGATGGTCTCCTGCGCAATCTTGATGCAGTCGACCGTATGCACGTTTTTGCCCGCCAGTTTCGGCTGGGATGCAATCAGCTCATCCGTGCTCATGTGCGTCGTGATGATGTACACGGTATCCGGTTTGTCGTTCACGGTCACGTCGGTGGTGTAAACCAGCGCCGGGTCGATAACGAAAACATAATCCGGATTCATATATTTTTCGTGATTCAGAATTTCATGATCGTCCACACGGTTGTAGGCGGTCATCGCCGCCCCGCGCTTTGCCGAACCATAAAAGGCGAATGCCTGAACATGCTTTCCAGTAGTGGAAACAACATCCGCCAGTCCTTTAGCACCGGTAACGGCACCTTGTCCCGCACGGCTGTGCCATCTGATTTCGAGCATGGTTTCTCCTCGGGTAAATTTAAGAACAGTATATGCACAATACTTCTATATTAGTATGACCATTCTCAGGTAGGGGTATTCTAATCCACGTGCTCTTAAATACAGCTTTTCATTTTTGGGGAGGGGAAAAGGGTGCTAAAACGTTACGTTTCTGCCCTTGGACGCGATAAATCGGACCGCTTCGAGGGCATCTTTTTCTATAAACGGGGTTAATGAACGTAATTGCTCCGCATTATCATACCCGCTTAAGACCCCGACGCATCCGATGCCGGCATTGCGGGCCGCACCGGCGTCGAGACGGGTGTCGCCGATGAGCCAGCTGCGTTTCGGGTCCGCCGCCATCCGTGCCAGGGCTTTATGGACCGGTTCGGGATGCGGCTTGGCGTGCGTCACGTCCTCTCTTCCGATCAGGACGTCAAAGGCATCCATGACGCCGAAATGCTCCAGCAGTTCACGTGAGTAGAGTCCCGTCTTCGTCGTCACGATCCCCAGACGGGCGAAAGAAGCCGCCGCCTCAACCGCCTCAAGGGCCTGTGGCAGCAGGATCGTCTTCTGCGTCGAGATCCGCCGGTAATGCTCTTTGTAGGTCTGCACGTACTCGGGCACCTGTTCGGGCGCAATGCCGACCCGGAGGTACATATCATCGAGCGTATGGCCGATCAACGCCTTGATGGCCTCATCCTCCGGATGTTCGCCCCCCAACACCTCGAAGGTGCGGTGAAAACTCTCCAGGATCGCTTCCGTCGAATCGATCAGCGTCCCGTCCAGGTCAAAAAGGATCGTCATTCCGCCGACTCCGATCCGGTTTTGCCGAGGAAATGGTTGAACACGGAGTAGAGCCGGCCGATGTTCAGCGGCTTGGCCATATGCGCGTTCATCCCGACCGCTTCCATCCGCTCGATCTGGTCTTTGAGGTTCAGCCCTGTAAAGGCGACGATCGGCATCGCGTCAAACGCATGTTCCCGGCGCAGACGCCGCGTGGTCTCGTACCCGTCGAGCACCGGCATATTGATGTCCATCAGAACCAGATCGAACGGCCCCTCCTTTGCGATGGTTTTCAGCGCTTCGACCCCGTTTTCCGCACAATGCAGATGGATACCGCTGTCGCCGAGCAGCCCCCGGATCACCCGCTGATTGATGGGGTTGTCCTCCACGACCAGCACATTGGCACCGACGAAGCGCTCGAAATCTTTTTTACTGACGTTGGGCGTCACCGGAATGTCGGCATCACTGACGAACGTATCGAACGACGCCTGCGCGGAGGCTTCCGTCTCCGGCGCCGGGGCACCCTGTTCCCCGTAGAAGACGGTCAGCATTTCCACAAGGTGCTCATGGGTGAACGGGAGGGAAAGCTGATAGTCCGCTACCGCATGGCCTCCGCCCGCGGCCGACTCCAGCACGCTTTGCAGTGTGATCAGCCAGACCCCGCGGCTTTTGAGCGTATAGGAGAGTTCCCGCTCGCCGAGCCGCTGGTCGATCAATGCCATATCGTACCCTTGCAGCGCGTCGGCGTTGAGCAGCGGCTGCTCCGTAATCGCCGTCTTGACTTCCGCCACATAGGGTTCCAGGTGTTTTTTGAGAATCTGCGCCGTCTGGGCATGCCGCACGACCGCAATGACTTTCAGCTCGCTGCACACGCTCGAAGGCCGGCGTTTCACTTCCGCCTTATGGGTATGCTGCACCTTGAACACCATATAAAAGGTGACGGTCGTACCGAGCACGGGAAAGCTCTCTACTGCGATGGCG
>JARROU010000165.1:0-3506 GCA_037383585.1 Campylobacterales bacterium
GCATCGCGGCTCGTCTCCAGGTCCCCTTCGATGACGCCGAAACGGAATCCGGCCAGTTCCGCCATCCGTTCGAGCAGGGTCGTTTTTCCGCTGCCGGGACTGCTCATCAAATTGATGGAGAGCACCCCGTGACGGTCGAAGTGGGCACGGTTGTGTGCCGCTTCGTGGTCGTTCTTGTCGAGAATCTTCGTAATGACGTCGATCGTCTTCTTGTCGTTTAGCTGCGGGTTGTGATGCAGTGTCTCATGCGCCGCCTGGTGGGCATGCGAATGGTCGTGATGATGCTCGTGATCGTGATGATGGTGGTCGTGCGCATGCTCCGTGATGCTGCAACCGCAATCTTTACACATGAATGGTCCTTCTATCGGTATGTTCGTCGTAAGTGATCTTAAATAATGAGAGTATTATGCCAGACGCGTTCAACCATGAAACTGTCATGGCTCAACGTGTTTGGTACGGTGGCCGGCACGACCGCGCCTATCAGGCCAGTGCCAGGAGCAGACCGCCTGCAGCGATGGCGCCGCCGCCCATGCGTACCACGCGTTCGACCTTGACGCGGCCGAGGCCGATCCCTGCGGCAATACCGCCCGCGTGCAGCAACGCGGTCGCCGCGACGAAACCGGCCATGTACATCAGACCTGCAGCATTGACCGGCATCTCCGTCCCGTGAGCATGGCCATGGAAGATTGCAAAGGCTCCTACGATGGCCATTCCGGCGGCGACGGGCGTTTTGATCCCGCCGGCGATCAGAAGCCCGAGCACGACGACCGACGCAATAATCCCCATTTCAATAAACGGTATTCCGACCCCCGAGATCCCAAGAGTACCGCCGACAAGCATCATGCCCACGAATGCGGCCGGGACCGCCCAAAGGGCGCGTCCGCCCATCTGCGCGGCCCAAAGCCCCACGGCGACCATCGCCAAAACGTGATCAAGGCCGCCGATCGGATGCATAAAGCCGGCGGAAAAGCCGGCGGTCGTACCGACGCCGGTGTGAGCGAACAAAGATGCCTGTGCCGCCAAAGATAATAGTACAGCTACTCTTGCGAGTTTCATGGGTTCTCCTTATTTTAGTGAATCACTATTCAGTTTAGAAACAATTATATGTTATACATGTAAAATAAAGATTAAATTTCAGATTTCATGGTATAAAATGGGACCAAACCGCATTGCAACTTCTTGTGTCTACTGTTCAGAAAAGCTCTATCTCCTCAGTGACGGGATGGTTAAGTGCGCCAAGTGCCGCCGCAAGTACAGTCCCAGGCGGGCTGAAAAGATTCTGACCCTCATCGCTGCTTTTGCCAACGATGAAACCGCAGTCGAGACCGCCGAAAGACTCGGCCTCTCCTACGTATCGGTCCACCGCTTTTTTGGTACGTTCCGCCGGCTCTGCGCCCGCATCTGCGAAGAGGAGTACGAGGTGCGGCGCCACATCCCCTGCGAATACGAGGAGTATTTTTACCTCGAACAGGCGAAACGGCAGCGCAGCAATGCCGTGTTCGACGCCCAGAACTTCCTGACGTTCGATTACGGCGGGCATCTCTACACGATCGTCATGCCCTCTTTGCAGCGCTACCGGCAGCAGTTCATCGAAGACGAGCTCGAGCCCGTCTATGCCGCGGAGTTTGCACGCTTTAAACGCCAAAGCCGCCTGATCAAGATCTCCTCGCGCCACAATAATATCGTCCGATTCTGGGACTATTTCGAAAAAAACATCCTCCGATACAAAGGCGTCCGTAATGAAAGCTTCCCGCTCTACCTCAAAGAGATGGAACTGAAGTTCAACCATTCCGTTGCGGAAAGAGAAACGCTGCTGACGGACTATTACTTCAAGGAGAACGCATGACCGGCAGCAAAACGGCCGTCCTCGGCGTCGGCAATATCCTCGAATATGACGACGGGGTCGCCGTCTACGCATCGGCCTACCTCGAGGCCAACTACACCTTCGAACCCGCCGTGCGCATCATCAACGGCGGCGTGGAAGGGATCAACCTGCTGGACATCTTCATCGAACACGAACATGTCCTCGTCCTCGACGCCATCGAAATCGATGACCTTCCCGGCAGCATCTATCACATCCCCTCCTCCGAGCTGACGGGGTACGGTCTCAACAGCGGCGGTGCGCACGAGATCGGCGTCATGCAGTGCATCGACATGCTGGAGCTGATGGGCAAACCCCTGCCCGAATCCAGCGTCGTGGGCATCGTTCCCGAGCGCGTCTAAGTGCGGATGGGGCTCTCGGAAACCCTAAGCCGTGCATTCGAACGCTACATTGCCGTCATCCTCGACGTTTTGCGCGCCTCCGGGATCGACATAAACCCGTGCGACGCCCCCCAGCCGCTTGAAAATGTTATCGCGTCGTTTCAGTCCCCCGGCCGGCGTTAGAAGCCCCGATTGTGTTCGATGCTGGGGTCGGCAAAGGCGTTGAGAATCGTCTCCAGTGTCATGCCCTCCCCGCGCTGCCGGTACGAGACTCCGATAGAGGCAAGCTCCCGCAGAATGGTTTCGATGTAAGACGACCATGCCCCCTTCCGGTGGCCGGCCAGACCGACTTCGACCGAGACGATGTCTTCTGGAACGATGCTAACGACCGTCGTCTCGGCCATCCGCTCCGTCAGCGAACAGATCTGGAGCATCTCGGCGATCTCGACCTCGTTGGCAGTCTTCTTGACCAGCGATTCCCCCAGGAATTCATCACACCCCCGGGCAGCGATCGTACCGGGCTCCATGCTCCCGTCGGAAGAGGTATTGACGATAATGATCCGTTCGAACTCCTGCAGCATCGGCATCAGCCTGAACCCCAGCGTCCCGCCGTCCACGATCTCGACCTCCGGGGTGAAATCGTAGTTCTCCTTGAGGTATTTTGCGGCGTAGAGTCCCGCGCCTTCGTCCTTAAAAATAGCGTTTCCCGAACCGATGACGGCAATGGTTGTCATAATCTCCCCCTGAATAAAGCATGGTAAAGCTGTCCCAGCGCGATGCCCCCGTCATTGATCGGAACGTCGCGGTTGAGGAAATACCGGATCCCCGCCTCGTCCAGTTTTTCTGCCGCGTATTCCGTCAGGGTCCGGTTCTGGAACACGCCGCCGCTGAGCACGACCTTCTTCTGCGGATAACGGCGTGCGGTTTCGACGATGAGATCCGCAAGCGCCGCATGAAACCCCGCGGCCGCCGCTTCCGGAGACGGTGCCTGCAGGATCTGTTTCAGCATCGGTTCCCAGTCGATCGTCTCCCCCGATACGGGACACCGAAACCCTTCCTGCGGCCCCGACCCGGCCACGGCCGCTTCGAGCAGCAGTCCGCTTTCCCCCTCGTAACCGAGCACGTGCGCCATGCCCGTCAGCGACGCCACCGCATCAAACAGGCGGCCGACGGAACTGCTCTGCGGCGCGTTGATTCCCCGGCGCCACATCACGTGCAGCGTTTCGATCTCCTCTTGCGCAAAGCTTTTGACCGTAGGATTGTCCATAACAAGCACCTCATCGAGACTATAACACTCAAATAAC
>JARROU010000166.1:0-3488 GCA_037383585.1 Campylobacterales bacterium
ATCGCCTCCTTTGCGAAGGGGCGTCGCATTCTGATCACGGGCGCGGGCGGCAGCATCGGCAGCGAGATCGCCCGCCAGTGCGCGCATTTCGGTGCGGCCAGGCTGGCGCTCATCGACCACAGCGAATTCAACCTTTACCAGATCGGCGAGGAGCTTCCGGAAGCCGAACTGGACATGTTCAGCGTGACCGACCGAAGCACGCTCGATGAAAAGATGACGGCCTTCAACCCCGACATCGTCATCCATGCCGCCGCCTACAAGCATGTGCCGTTGTGCGAAGCGAACCAACAGGCCGCGGTCACGAACAACGTACTCGGGACCAAAAACGTCATCGATGCGAGCATCGGCGCCGGCGTAGAGAAACTGGTGATCGTCTCGACCGACAAGGCGGTGCGTCCGACGAACGTGATGGGGGCGACCAAGCGGGTGACGGAGCTGTATGCCGGCAACGTCGACAGCAAGGAGACCGAGATCGTCGCCGTGCGCTTCGGGAACGTCCTGGGTTCCAGCGGCAGCGTCATCCCGAAGTTTAAACGCCAGATCGAAGAAGGCGGCCCGGTGACGGTGACCCATCCGGAGATGACGCGCTACTTCATGCTGATCCCCGAAGCGTGTCAGCTGGTCCTGCAGGCGGCCGCCATCGCCAAAGGGGGCGAGCTCTTCATCCTCGATATGGGCGAGCCCGTAAAAATCGTCGACCTGGCCAAGCAGATGATCCGGCTTTACGGAAAGCAGAATGAGGTCGAGATTACGTTTTGCGGCCTGCGCCCGGGCGAGAAGCTGTTCGAGGAGCTGCTGATCGACGACAGCGAGAAAAAGACGCAGTACAGCTCTATCTTTATTGCCGGCAAGACGGACTACCCTATTGAGATATTGGAAAAAGACATCAAGACGTTACTGCAGGCTGAAGACAAGGTTGCGGCGTTGAAGAAAATCGTTCCGGAGTTCGAACATAGGCCCTAAAGGGCAATACAACTGAGCATCTAAATTGCGAATCGTATAAGCCCTAAAGGGCAATGCAAGCGAAGGACTAAAAGGTCCTAAAGCTCGGGCGGAACGTCATGCTTGTCGATGTAGTCCGACAGCCGCCCCTCCTCAGCCATCTCCTCCGTCCAGTCGCGCAGGACAGGGCGCTCGCCCTCGTAGCGCATCAGAGGGACGGCCATGCCGCAGCTGCTTTCCACGGCCCGGACGTCAAAGCGGATAAAACGGCGGATTGTTTTTGCATCGACGCCGGGGAAATAGCTGAGACAGGCTTCGAATTCGAAATCACCCGGTTCGATCAGCTCCCCTTCGCAGAAGCAGCGCAGGATGTTCGGCGCCCCCTCGAAGGCGCACCACATCAGCGTGGCTTTCCCGCCTTCGCGGAGGTCGCGTGCGGTTCGATTGCCGCTGCCGGGATAGTCGAGGTAGATCAGCGTCCGGTTGTCGCGGATTTTCAGGGTATCGTACCCTTTGGGGGAGAGGTTGACCTCATGGGTCGAGCACGAGGCGGTGAAAAAGAGTTTCGCCGACTCGATAAAGGCGCAGTCATCGGTGGTGAGAACCGTGTACTGCTTTCCCATGATCAATCCAGTTCGGTCTTCAGAACGGCCCCGTTGGAGGCGTTGGAGACGAGCAGGCTGTAGCGCTTGAGCCACTTGGAGTTGATGGCCTTCTTGTGCGGCTTGAAGTTCAGGCGGCGGCGCTCCAGCTCTTCGCCGTCGACGTTGAGCTGCAGCAGGTGCGCATCGACGTCGAGTTCGATCTCGTCGCCGTCCTCGATCAGGCCGATCAGGCCGCCTTCGGCCGCTTCGGGGCTGACGTGGCCGATGGACGCACCGCGGGTTGCTCCGGAGAAGCGCCCATCAGTGATGAGCGCAACGCTCTCGCCCAGGCCCATGCCCATGATGAGCGAGGTCGGGGCCAGCATCTCCTGCATGCCCGGACCGCCTTTGGGGCCTTCGTAGCGGATGACGACGACGTTGCCCGGCTTGACCTTGTGGCCGACGATGCCGGCGATGGCTTCTTGCTGCGAGTTGAAGCAGACGGCCGTGCCTTTGAACTGCCGCATATTCGGCGCAATGCCCGCCGTTTTGACGACGGCACCTTCTTCAGCGAGGTTGCCGAAGAGGATGGAAAGGCCGCCGACCGGAGAGTAGGCGTTCTCGTTGGTGTGGATGACCGTCGTATCCTTGATCTCGGCGTCGGCGATGCGTTCGCCGATCGTCTCGCCCGTGACCGTCGGGTTATCGAGGTGCAACAGCCCGCCGCGGCGGCTGACCTCTTTCATGACGGCGTTGACGCCGCCGGCGCGCCCGATGTCTTCCATATGGACCGTACCCAGTGATGGGGAAATCTTCGCGATGTGCGCGACGTTCTTTGCGATCTCGTTGATCTTGGTAATGTCGAAATCGACTTCCGCCTCTTTGGCGATCGCGAGCATGTGCAGGACGGTGTTTGAAGAGCCACCCATCGCCATGTCGACGGCGAACGCGTTGTGGATCGCTTTTTCGTTGAGGACGTTGCGCAGGTTGTATTTCGGGTCGTCCGCTTTCGCCATCTCGACGATGCGCTTGGCCGCCTGTTTGACCATTTCGATCCGTTCCGGGGTCATGGCGAGGACCGTGCCGTTGCCCGGAAGGGCGATTCCCATTGCTTCGCACAGGGTGTTCATGGAGTTGGCGGTGAACATCCCAGAGCACGAACCACCGCTCGGGCACGCTTCGCACTCGATCTCGTAGAGCTCTTCGTCGCTCATATTGCCTTCGGAGTGCTGGCCGACCGCCTCGAACGCCGTCGCAAGGTCGATCGGCGTGCCGTCTTTTTTATGACCGGCCGCCATCGGACCGCCGGAGACGAAGACGGTCGGGACATTGACACGCAGCGCGCCCATGATCATGCCCGGGACGATCTTGTCGCAGTTGGGGATGCAGATGAGCGCGTCAAGTTTGTGGGCGTTCATGACGGTTTCAATGCTGTCGGCGATGAGCTCGCGGCTGGGCAGGGAGTAGAGCATCCCGTCGTGGCCCATCGCGATGCCGTCGTCGACGCCGATGGTGTTGAACTCGAACGGCACGCCGCCCGCTTCGCGGATCGCCTCTTTGACGATGCGGCCGTATTCTTGCAAGAAGAAGTGACCCGGGATGATATCGATGTGGCTGTTGGCGACGCCGATAAACGGCTTGTCGAAATCCTCGTCGGTGAGGCCGGTGGCTCTGAAGAGACTTCGGTGTGGGGTGCGGTCAAAGCCGCGTTTGACTGTATCGCTGCGCATGCAAGGTCCTTACTATATAAATATAAATTCCGATTTTTTGAGATTATAGCGAAGTTTTTGGCAAAATCTTCAAAAAGCTCTTGACATGCAGGACGAATTTGCCTATAATTTCGGTCCACAACAAAAGATGCGGGAATAGCTCAGTGGTAGAGCACAACCTTGCCAAGGTTGGGGTCGCGAGTTCGAACCTCGTTTCCCGCTCCATGTATTCACAAATACCCCAACTCAAACC
>JARROU010000167.1:0-3453 GCA_037383585.1 Campylobacterales bacterium
GCCGAGATCCCCCGTCAGGAACCAGCCGTTGCGGAAGCTTGACGCGTTGGCTTCGGGGTTGTCCAGGTAGCGGCGCAGGACGATGTTCCCCCGAACGGCAATCTCCCCGATCTCTCCGGTCGGCGCAGCGCTTCCCTCGTCATCCTGTACCGCCACTTCCGTATAGCCGACGGGGCGTCCGACGGAACCGAACTGTTTGCCTGCGCCCGTCGGATTGAGGGCATAGATCTGCGTTTCCGTCATGCCGATCCCTTCGCAGAGCTCCAGGCCGAAGGTGCGTTTGAAGTTTTCGACGACGACGGCAGGGGTCGTGTCCCCCGCGACGATCGCCAGACGCAGGCGGTTGGGGACGGGGTGCATCTTCGATTCCGCCGCCTTGTTCAGTGCGTGGTACATCACCGGCATCATGTAGAGCATGGTGATCGCTTCGTGTTCGATCTTCTCCAGCACTTCGTCCGGATCGAAATCGGGGGCGATGACGAGCGTCGCGCCGGCGCAGAGCGAACAGAGCATCTGGTGGCTGAAGGCGAAGTTGTTCGCAAGCGCCAGGCAGACCAGGACCCGGTCGCTGCTGTCGAAACGGACGAGGTCGCAGTGGCCGCGGGTGTGGGTCATCATCTGATCGTGTGCGAGGACGGCCCCTTTCGGCGCGCCCGTCGTTCCGGACGTGTAAAGGATCACCGCCTCGCTGTCGGAAGGGAATTCGGCCGCCGGGGCGGGCCGCTGCAGGGGGGTCAGCAGGTCGGAAAAAGCGCGGGTGTCTTCGAACGCCTCCGAGGGATCGAGCAGATAGCAGTGCTCCAGGCTGGCAAGTTCGGGCCGGATCCCCGCGATCCGACAGAAGAGGCTCTGCTCGCTGATCAGGAGGGTGGGACGGCTGTGGTTGATGATGTAACGGGCCTCGTCTTCTTTGAGCCGGTAGTTAATGGGCACGACGGTGACGCCGAGTTTGAAGCAGGCAAAATAGACCAGGACGATCTCCGGGCAGTTGTAGAGATAAAGCGAGAGCCGGTCCCCCGGTTTCAGGCCGAGTTTCCGAAATGATTCGGCCAGGATGTCGGTCATATTCAGCAATTCGCGGTAATGATAGCGCCGCTGCTTGAACTCGATGGCCGTCCGGTCGCCGAAGGTCTGCGCCGAGCGTATCAGAATGTCGTAGAGCATGCTCTCCCTTTGCTGTTAAAGTGCCGCCAGACGTTCGAGGATCCGGACGAAGTTTTCCGTAAGCGCCTTGGCGTTCTCTTCCGTGAGTACCGGAACGTGGATAAAGAGGCAGTGATGCTCGCTCTCCTGAGCATTCAGATGCTCCAGGCTCCGGTAGTAGAGGGTGTTGCAGACGAAACGGCCCGTATCGTGGCTGATCTCCGTCATGGCAAGATCTTCCGTAAGGGCGATGAGATCGATGCCCGTTTCCAGGCTCCGTTCGTCCAGTACGGCCCGCGACTCCACATTGAGACGGGTGCGTTCCTCGGCCATGCCGCAGCAGACCAGCACCCGCGGCCGGATCTCCTCGAAGGTTTCGATCACGCGCCGGGGCGCCAGGGTGAAATCCACCGGCAGGTGCCGCAGATAGTGGTGCAGGTCGCCTTTTTCCTCAATGAAGCGCTGCAGCAGGTCGTCGGCCGCATTCGAGGGCTGGTGCGGTTCCCAGGTCGTAAAAGAGGTGATCAGTATCTCGCGGTTCATCGTGTGGCTGCTTTGTTTGATATAGAAAGTATACCGCATGCTATAATCGATTCAGACCGTCTCGGGACAGAAAAATGAAAAAAACGCTTATCTGGCTTTTCGCGTGGGGCGCGGCTTTCGGCTATCTGGAAGCCGCCGTCGTCGTCTATCTGCGCGCGATCTACTACCCCGAAGGCTTCACTTTTCCGCTGACGCTCATGGAAGGGCGCATTCTCTGGACGGAGATCGGCCGGGAGGCGGCGACGCTGCTGGTCCTGGCAGCAACCGCCGTGCTCTCCTTCCCGCGTCTGCAGAGCCGGATGGCGGCGTTCGTCCTGCTGTTCGGGGTGTGGGATATCTTCTATTACGTCTTTTTGAAACTGCTGCTCGGCTGGCCGCAGAGCCTGCTGACGCCCGACATCCTCTTGCTCATCCCCGCGCCGTGGGTCGGGCCGGTCTACGCGCCGCTGCTCGTTTCGGCGGGCTTCATCGCCGCCGGAACGGCTGTGCTTGTACGGAATGCAAGGGGGCGTGTTCGCGCTTTCGGCAGAAGCTTCGTTTTGTTAGAAACGGCGGCAGGTGTGCTGGTCGTCGCGTCGTTCCTGTTTTCGGGAAGAAGTCTCGGCACGACGGGGCTGCCCGAACCGTTCGTTTGGCCGCTGTTCGCGACAGGTTTTCTGCTCGGAGTGGGGGCGTTTCTCTACGCGTTTTCCCGGAGCGATCGCACTACCGGTTGATGAAGTTTGAGAGCAGCCGATCGTAGTCCGGGTGGAGATGGAGGTCGTTGTGGCCTGTTCCGGGCAGGGTTTCGAAGCGCAGCTGTTCTTCGGAAAAAGCCCGGGCGAGGCGGCGGGTGTTCTCCGGCGGAATGATCTCGTCGCGGCCTGCCGCAATGATAAGGACCGGGACGCTGATCTTTTCGCTGCGTGCGAGGGAGTCGTAACGGTCCCGGACGATCAGGCGCATCGGGAAGAGGGGGTAGAGTTTTTGCGCGACGCTGACCGCGCTGTCGAAAGGGGTGATGAGGACGAGTTTTTCCGTTGCGCGTTTCGAGGCGAGCTCGGTCGCGACGGCCGAACCGATGCTGCGTCCTATGACCGCCATGCGGTCATGCGCCGGTGCGAAGCGGTCGTAGAGGGCGAGGGCGTCACGGTAGAGCCCCGCTTCATCCGGCGTACCGCTGCTCCCGCCGTAGCCGCGGTAGTTGACCAGGTAGAGCGTGCGACCGGGGAAGCGTGCACTGAATTCGTCGACGTCGTAGGCGACGTTCTCCGCATTGCCGCCGAAATAGATCAGCGCTTTCACATGGCCGGGGTTGACGACCCAGACTTTGATGGTCGCATCGCCCGTATCGACAAAGCGGGACTCCGTGCCGTCCAGATCGACTTCGGCCGTGGGGAAGAAGAGCAGCCGGCGCTGGAACACATAGAGCAGCAGGCACATCGCCAGGTAGGCCGTCAGCAGGGTTGCGAGAAAAGCCGTCATCGTGCGCATCAGATCTTTACCGCGGTTCCGTGCATGCGCGGCGTCAGCTTTTACGCTCTTTTTTCACTTCGCGGTAATAGAGCGAACTGATCGTCTTCATCTCGTCGGTCAAAAACTCGATGACGTCGTCCATCGTGAGGATGCCGGCAAGGTACCCTTCGGCGTCGACGACGGGGATGCGGCGGATGCCTTTGGCCTTCATCGTCTCGAGCACGTCATAGAGCAGTGCCTCCTCGGGGGCCGTGACCAGTTCGCTGGCAAGAATCTCTCCCACCGCCGTTTCCGGGCTGCGCTCTTCGGCCA
>JARROU010000168.1:0-3451 GCA_037383585.1 Campylobacterales bacterium
CCGACATTCGGCTACGGCGACATCGTTTTCATCAACCGGAACAAAAACGATATCGGCCGCGGGGGGATCTTTACGATCAACACCGAGGGCGGTCTGTTCATCAAACGCCTACACAAGCGAATAGATGGTAAAATCGACATCATTTCTGACAACAAAGAGTATCCCGTCCAGACCGCATCGCCCGAAGCCATCGAGATCATCGGACGTGTCGTCGGACGGTTCGGTCAGGTAGACTAACCGCCCTTTCGGCGGATGCCGGAGAACCCATGCCTTTTGTCCCCCGCCGTAGGACGGCGCTCATTGCCGCAGGCGCTGTTGTCCTGTTCACTGTCAGCGGATGCACCGTGCCGCAACCGTTTCAAAAAAGTGCTCCGAGCCCCAGAGAGTGTCATGCCGAAGATCCCGAGGATCTTGCCTTTTTCCCGCAGACGATAGCGCCCTATCTCAAAAATATCCGCGCACGTTCGGGCATACTGCCGCTTCAGCGCCGCTACAAAAACCACTACTACCGGGTGTGGGCTTCTGATTATACGCCGGAACCGTTGCAATCGGTCAAATGGCCCTTCGATGTTTTCGGTCCCGAAGACGCCTACGGGGAAAACCTGAGACCGTTGCCGCAGGCCTGGTTCTATGCCATGATGCGCGAGGCCGACTGGAAAGCGTACAACAGCGTCGCCAAAAGCGCAATCGCGTTGCGACGGTTGAATCTGCGCAACTTTCCTACGGCCAAGCCGCTTTTCCACACTCCCTGCATGGCGGGGGAGGGGTTCCCGTTCGATTATCTGCAAAACAGCAGCGTGTTCGCCAATGAACCGCTCTATCTGTCGCATTATTCACGAAGCGGGGCATGGGCGTATGTCTTGACCTCCTACGCCACAGGCTGGGTGCCCTCTGATCGCATCGCGCTGATTGACGAGGTGCAGCGGCAAGCATGGCAGCAGCGCCCGCTCATGGCGCTGCTTGAAGACAGGATGCCCGTACGGACATCGCAAAACGATTATCTTTTCGAAGGCTATGTCGGCATGACGATGCCGCTGCAGCAGAGCGAAAGCGGGGGCTTTTTGGCGGCTGCCGCCATCGAACACGGTGTGCGTAAAAGCAGGCGGGTGCAGATTCCGATGCCACGGGCATCCGCTGCAGCAGCTCCCATGGCATTCAATCAAAAAAACATTCAGCGCGTCATTGCCCCGATGATGCAGACAAAATACGGGTGGGGCGGGCTGTACGGGGAGCGTGACTGCTCCTCGACCCTCCGGGACATCTTCGCCCCCTTCGGCATCTGGCTGCCGCGCAACTCCTCGCAGCAGTCCAAAGTCGGGAGAGTCGTCTCCTTTGAAGGGTTGAACGACGATGAAAAACTGGAAAAAATCACGTCCGAAGCCAAGCCGTTTGAAACACTGCTCTATCTCAAGGGGCATATCCTGCTCTATCTGGGGCTTTACAAGGGCGAACCTGCGGTACTCCATACCGTATGGGGAATCAAGACGGTCAAGGAAAACGGTGATTTGGGCCGCTATGTTGTCGGAAAAACCGTTATATCCTCCCTGCGTTTCGGTAAAGAGCTTGAAGGGTACAGCGACACGTATTCACTGCTGCATCAGCTGGAAAGTATGAACTTTGTTTTGGAGGAGACGCCGGAATGACGTCTGCGGCCGCAGGCGCGGCGCAGATCAGTGAAGATCAGCGTTGAGCTTCACTTCGCGGCGGGAACGCAGCGCGATCATCTCGCCGGTAAAAGAGTCCTGGCGGTAGTGGATGCCGTTGAGGCCTGCCAGGTCTTTGCCTTTGAGCCAGTCGCCTTCGAGTTCGACGCCCGGGTTGGCCGCTTTGATTTTTTCAAGTTCTTCGTGCTCGATCGTGAACTTGGTCCCTTCAAGTACCGCAATGCCCGCATCGATGATACAGCCGTCGCCCAGCGGGATGCCGCAGACGGAGTTGGCACCGAGCAGGCAGTTTTTGCCGATGGAGATCGGGTTGCCGTCGGTGCCGCTGAGGACGCCGAGGATCGAAGCGCCGCCGCCCACGTCCGAACCGTCGCCGACAACGGCAGAGCTGGAAATACGCCCTTCGACCATGCTCACGCCGGTCGTGCCGGCATTGAAGTTGATGTAGCTCGCCCCCGGCATAACGGTTGTGCCGGCATGCAGCTGCGCGCCGAAGCGGACTTTGGACGTCTCGAGAATGCGCGTATTGTCCGCCGGAATGATGTGCTGCAAGAAGCGCGGGAATTTGTCGACGAAGTCGATGTGCGGATACTGACCTGAGAATTTGAGTTCGATCTCATTCTCGCGCAGCCATTCCAGTTCGATTGGCTGTCCGTCGGACCATGCGACGTTCGGCAACGCACCGAACGCGCCGTTCAGGTTGATGCTGCGCAGGGCGACTTTGCCCAGTGACATCGCGTAGAGTTTCAGGTAGGTCGCCTCGACGCTCTGGCACGGCGCGTCATTGAAGAGGAAGACGACACGGAATTCGCCGTCGCGCATCCCGCTTTCTTTGATCTGGTTGTACAGCGCGGAGATGACTTGGATGTTTTTGTGCGCCTCGCCGTAGGCTTCGTCCGCATACGGTGTAAAAGCTTTGAGACAGCTCTCCAGGAAAGGAAGCGTAACGTTGCAGACCGCTTCGTCGCCGCTGATGTCGACGCTGCAGCCGTTCTCATTGAGTGCTTCCATGAAAATCGCGGCACTGCCGAAGTTCTCGTTCCAGTTGACGACGGGGTAGGTCGCCTGCAGGACCTTGTCGGTGTTTAGCTGGCCGAAATCGACCCGGCAGATGCCGAATGCGGCAGGCGCTTTATAGATGTCACTGTTTTGGATAGAGTCAACTTTGGCTTTGAACGCTTCTGCGGTTTCAATCATTTCCATCTTGTCAGATTCCTTGAAGGATGCTTCACGTTTTAGTGGGTGCACCCGAAGTTTTTCGAAATTCTAGCATAGAAGGATGATGATTAACTAAGGCGACATTTAAAGCCGTTTATTTATAGGAAATCGAAGCTACAGGTATAAATTGCGGTGTTATACTTTCGCCAAAGGATGTATATGAGCAACTGGTCGACACTTTTGCAGTCGGATGATTATCTCGGCATAAAAAAGTACCTGAAAAACGGTGCCGACGTCAACGAGAAGAGCGAGCACGGCGAATCGGTCATTGCGCAGGCACTGCGCCTGCGCTGCAACGAGGAGGTACTCGATCTGCTCGTTGAATCGGGGGCGGATCTTTTTGACGCGGATGAAGAGGGGGTCAGCGTCTTCGACGTCGCCATCACCTATAACAATCCGGACATGGTCAAGCGGATCATCGATGCGGGTGTCGACGTCAACGAAACCCGCCGAAACAGCGGGTTTACGCCACTGATGGCCGCCGTCTGCTACAACCGCAGCGCCATCGTCGAACTGCTGCTTAAGCACGGTGCGGATACGGCGCTGCGGGACATACTGGGGCTGACCGG
>JARROU010000169.1:0-3414 GCA_037383585.1 Campylobacterales bacterium
CCGGTCCGAAACGAGACAGCACACGCCGCTGGCCTGCGCCTCCCTGACGACCTGTCCCAGCGTATCGGTGACGGAGGGAAAGACGAAGAGATCGCTTGAAGCGTAGAGGCGGCTGAGCGCATCGCCGACGACCGGGCCCGTGAAAACGACGTCTTCGACCGATCGGTAGGCGCGTTTGTGCCGCAGCGCTCCTTCACCGACGAGCACGAGTTCGGCATCACTGTCGGGGCGGGCGTCTTTATAGCGCTGCCAGACGTCCAGCAGGAAGGGAATGTTTTTTTCTTTTGAAATGCGCCCGACGTAGAGGACCTTCGGCCCATCGCCCGTGGCACCGTACCGGCGGAAGAAATCGTATGTTTTATGTCGGGGATGGAAGCGCTGCCGATTCGTACCCGGGGGAAGCAGCTCGATTCTTGATGCGGCGATGCCGATGTCCCGCTCCATGATCTCCAGGTATTCCCGCGAGCGCGTAAAGACCCGTTTGAAGGGGCGGTAGAAGCCGGCCATGACCCTGTCGGCGACCCGCTTGGCCCACGCCATGCCCGTATTGTTCCTGATATAGGCCGGGAAATCGGTATGGTAGGTCCCCAGGACAGGCAGGCGGTGTTTTTTTGCAAGCCGTTTTGCGATGATGCCGACGGGACCGGGCGTGGAGATATGCACGATGTCCGGTTTCAGTTCCAGAAGTTTCCGTTCGAGGGCTTTGGCGGAGGGGTAGGCAAGGTCCAGTTCCCGGTAAAAAGGCATCGGCATCCGCCAGCGGGGCTTCAGGTTGTGGATATTGGGAAGATCGGGGCAGTATTTGGCGGTGGCGGAGACGATGTGCAGATCGGCACCGTGCTCAAGGGCCTGCTCGCCCATATCCTGAATGAAGCGCGACACGCCGTTGAGGTCTCCGATCGTATCGGTAAAGATGCAGATACGCATAGCATATTCCCTGGCAATAAAAATGAGAAAGCGTAGCGTCCGATCGTTTCAAAAAGATTACAAAAACTAATGACCTGCAGCGGCAGCCGCTTCGGCATCCTGCTCTTTGATCGACTGGTTGAGCGTTTCCGTAGCGCTTTTTGCATCGTGCATCACGTCCATCTGCTGACGGAGAACGTGATCTTTCTTGTCGGCATCTGACGCCGCTTTCTGGTCGGAACAGCTGTTGATGACCAGCAGGGTCAGGGTAAGCAGGATCGCAAAAAGCGGTTTCATTCATCTTCCTTGTTTTTGGGTTGTCAGTCCGCTACGGGGGGTGGACCGTGAAAATCATATGCGCTTTGCGCTTAGAAGTGGAAGTTCGCCCCGATATAGAACCTTCTGGAGTCGTCTTCTGTTTCCAGTGTGTAATAGCCGTAACCGGGATCATACTCTGTCACATCGCCCCACTGCCGCCACTGGAAATCCAGACCGCCCAGAAGTTCCAGGACCGGGGTGACCCGGACCATCAGCCCCAGACCGACTTTGAGGTTGACCTCTCCGACCGAGTCGTCGGAATAGTAGTAGGAGTCAAGGTCCATCCCGCCGAACCCGACACCGCCCTGGATAAAGGGCGACAGCGACGGCGAGATGATAAACTCCTTGATGAGGTCCAGCCCGATTTCACCCAGACGTTCGTTGCTCCCCAAAAAAGGGGAATCATCGAATTTCTCGCTGAGCAGATAGCCCTGCAGGCGCAGATCGTTTTGGAGCAGGACGCCCAGTTTCAGTTTGAAGCCGGAGCCGTCGGAATTGTAGTTGTCGCTTCCGCCGGGATAATCCAGATGAAAATCGTTGTCGCTGCCGAACACGTCAACTCCGACGTAAAGGTCGGACGGTCCCGCCCAGCTGTTGACGGAAAGGGTACCAAGCGCTGCCAGTATGAATGCTGCCGGTTTTTTCATGATAGATCCTTTGGAAATGTTCTTAAGTGTACTAGCCGCTTTCTATCAAGAAAATAAAACTCTGAAACAAGTTGCTTGCATTGGATGCTATTCTCTCAGAATTCTCAACGACGTGCCTTCTTAGAAGTGAAAGTTGACGCCGCCATAATAGCGTTGAGAAGAATCTTTTGTTTCAACATTGAAGTAATCGTAACCATCATCATAGGTGATGTCGCTCCAACGTCTCCACTGGAAATCCACACCTGCAAGAAGTTCAACAGCTGGTGTTACCCTGAACATCAATCCTAGACCGACCTTGAGATTAATCTCATTAATGGCGTCGTCGGTATAGTAATAGCGGTCAAGATCCATAGCACCATAACCGATTCCGCCCTGGATGAAGGGTGATAATTCAGGTGAAACGATGAACTCTTTGATGAGGTCGATCCCGATTTCGACGAGCTGGTCGTTGGTGTTGTCAAATATCGGATCATCGAAATTTTCACTTTGTAAATAGCCCTGGAGTCGAAGATCGTTTACGAGAAGCGCGCCAAATTTCAGTTTGAAACCTTTACTGTCATCATCAAAACTTCCACTGCCATAGATTGATCCTGACACGTCCACATCAAAATCGTTATTACCGCCGAACACGTCCAGTCCGACGTAGAGATCGGACGGTCCCGCCCAACTGTTGACATAGAGTGTGCTGAGTGCCGCCAGTATGAATGCTGCTGGTTTTTTCATAATAATAGATCCTTAAAAAAGTTGTTTAGTGTACTAGCCGCTTTCTATCATGCAGATAAAACTTTAAAAAAGTTCCCTCGATTTTCGATGCTATCATAGTGCTACGTTCCGCCGATACAATCATTTGACCATTCACAAAGGAGTATGGATATGAAAGCCATCAAATTCCCGTTTCTGGAACATACCGGAGCGGAACTCAATTTTGCCGAAGAAGGAAAAGCGGAGCTGGAACTCAACGTACAGCCCTACCACCTGCAGCATCTGGGATTTGTGCACGGGGGCGTCATCTCGACGCTGATGGACAATACAGGCTGGTACGCGGCGGTTTCCAACCTGGACGAGGGGTATACCGCCGTGACGATGGAGATCAAGATCAACTACCTCAAACCGGCCTCGGGCAAGCACCTGGTGGCCTCGGCAAACGTTAAACGGCAGGGGCGAAAGACGTCGTTCGTACTGATCGAGCTGCACGACGAGGGGAAACTGGTGGCCTTTGCTACCGGAACTTACGCGGTGCTCGAGGAGTCGAAAACGTCCTGAATGGCGCCGGCTTGTCGAAAGCGGCTTCAATTGAAACCTGTGAAATAGTTGCTTTATGGTTGTACGTTTTTATAGACTTATGGTTTAATATGCAAGCTATTTGGAAAAGGATGAATAAATGAGAATCGGGCTTCTTATCGCAGCTTCAGCCATTGCACTGTCATCTACAAGTCTGCATGCATTAAGTGCAAAGACGTGCAATATGTACATGGACTACTATCAGAAGTATTTAAATAAATACGTACAGGATACGAAAACAAATGCCACGACGCATGCAAAA
>JARROU010000170.1:0-3409 GCA_037383585.1 Campylobacterales bacterium
TGAAGCCGTGCTTGCGGATTTCGGTGAGGATCTGCTTCAGTCGGCAAAGCACGATGTAGGGGTTTTTCGTCACGTCAAAACTGTCGAGTGCGATGCAGGTGCACGGTTCTTTGAAATGCTCGTCGAGATGGCGCAACAGGTTCTGCGCCGCCTTATGGGCATTGTTTTCTTCCGTGAAGGCAAAGATGATGAAATAGTGGTTCTCGTCCACCTGGATAACATGGTCCGAGAGGCGCATGAAGCCGCCGAGGGTATCCACATCCAACGCCCGGGCATGATGCACCAGCGCAAAAGTCGCCGGTACACCGTAACGCTTATGGATATAGTAGGTTTTTTCGACCATATGGTCGTAGCGGTTCATGCTCTCGCCGATCATTTTATTGTCCTATGAAACATTTATAAAAGTATAACATTTTCATAAGCGTATCGAATCATTTTTGTCACAGATATTTAAAAAAACAGAACGGCACATCCCCGAAACGTCACGCTTCCCACGGCGCCTTCTGCGAAACGTTCGCAAAAACGGGATTGTTGAAGGCGTGCTTGAGGTCTTCGGCGAGGTTGATCAGTCCGTTGTAGCCGCCGTAGGAGGTCTTCTTTTCCTGGTTGACGTCGATGAAGGAGATCTTTTTCTTGATGGCGGTGTAGAGGCTGCGGCCGCCGGCGAGCAGGATGTGTGCGCCTTTTTCGTCGATCACCTTGGACTGCTGCGAGGCCGGGGTCTTCATCAGCACCCCGTCGGGCCCGAGGTATTCGCGTGCCTTCTCGATGTCGTCCGCCGTCGATTTGCGCACGGAGGTCGCAACGACCTCGACCCCAAGGTCCTGCAGACCCGACGCTATGGACCACGCTTTGTTCCCGCCGGTGTTGAGCACGGCCTTCTTGCCCTTGAAGAGCCGGCGGTAGGGCTCAAGTGCAACGTCGAGCTTCGCCTCCTCTTCATCGATCACCTTCTCGGCGCGCTTGATCAGCTCCGGGTCGCCCAGCGCCTTGACGATCTCCATGATGGCGAAGGTCGTGTCGCGCTTGCCGTAGAAGGAGACGGAGACCCAGGGGATGCCGTACTGTTCGTTCATCTTGCGGCACAGCGTCACAAGCGACTTGGCGCAGACGATGACGTTGAGCTTGGCACGGTGGGCGGTGCGGATATCGCCGACGCGGCCGTCGCCGCTCATGGAGCTGAGCACGCGGATGCCGATCTTCTCGAACATCGGCAGGTACTGCCACATGTCGCCCGTGACGTTGTAGTCGCCGATCAGGTTAATGTCGTAGGGCGTCGTCTTTTCAGGCTCTTTCGTGCCGATCAGGTGCTCGAGCACCGCCTCGCCCGCGAGGCGTGAGCCGAGGTTCTTGCCCCCGACGAAGCCCGGCGCGTGCACCGGGACAACGGGCACGCCGTACTTCTCGCTGCCGCGCTTGCAGGTCATATCGATGTCGTCGCCGACCAGCGCCGTGACGCAGGTGGAATAGACGAAGACTGCCTCGGGCTTATACTCCTCCATAATGTAGTCGATGGAGTCCTCGAGCCTTTTGTCGCCCCCGAAAATGACGTCGTTGGTCGTGATCCCCGTCGTGAACCCCATGAAGGTGTGGTTGCGACCCTCGTAGGAGCTCAGCGACTCCCGGGACTCCCACGAGGCCCCCAGGCAGGTCTGCGGCCCGTGCACGAGATGCACGGCGTCGGCATAGGGAAAGAGCGAGATCTGCGCCCCGTCGAAGGCACAGCCTCCCGCCGCCAGCCCCGGCTTGGGCTTGTCGCACCCCTCGCCCGGCTTCTTGTCCTTGCTGTGCGAACACGCACTCTCATTCATCAACTCTTTGATCTTCGCGCGGTTAACCATTTTTTACTCCTGATCTATAGTCAGAAAGCCGCTCATCCGCCTGCTTTTTTACTATTGTTTTGTTTCTAGGGATATGCAAGAAGTGTGCGAGAAAAGGGTTGCACGGGGATACGGGAGGGGGCGAAGGCCGCAGGACACGGCGCTTCGAAGGTTATTCTGCGGTCGTATCCGTTTCGGTCGTTTCCGTCGTTTCAGTGGTTTCCGTCGTCTCCTCGACGCCGTTTTCGTTACGGTGCTGATTCTGGTGCTTGGCCTGCTCCGTCTGCTGCGTCATATTGCGGATCTGGTGCTGATAGCGCATCTGGCTGTTCATCTGCTGCTGCATCATCACCGAGTTGCGCTGCATTGTCGCCGCACCTGCGCCGGTACCGGCACCCGGACCCTGGGCCATCGCCGCCGTCGAAGCAAGCAGCGCCGCTGCCGTCATTGCGATCATTGTCTTTTTCATTTTCCGATCCTTTTATCGTTGGGATAGGGAAATTGTAGAACAGAAGCATGAGCGGAGTGTGAGAGCGGAGCGCCCCAAAGTGGACGCTGCCGGAAGTTAATAAAGGTTTAGTGTACTTCGGCTGCTTCGCGCGCTTCGAGATGCTCAAGCAGATCGCAGCTCTGGGCATTGCCCCGTTCGCAGGTCTGCCGCAGCAGCGCATTTGCGGCCTCTTTGTCGGGAGCGAGCGCCGGCCGGTTGAGGTAGATCAGCGCCAGGTCGAAGCAGGCGAACATATTCTCCCCCTCGCGGCAGGCGCGCGACATCAGCGAAACCGCCTCTTTCTGATCCCCGCCGGCGTTGTACTTCATCACCCCGGCATGCCAGCACGCGAACCGCGTCCGGCCGGCGGCGCACGCCTGTTCGAAATGCTCAAGCGCCCTGGCTTCGTCCTGCGGTACGCCCTGCCCTTTGAGATAGAACTCGACGAGCGTTTCGCAGGCCTCCGCCGAACCGTTTTTGCACGCCGTTGCGATGACGGACGCGATCTCCGCGTCACCGCTCCCCTTTTCCTTTTTTTCCGCAAGGTCCTTGTAATAGCTGCAGTCCAGGCCGCCTTCGCAGGCGCGCCTCGCGGCGAAGCGGTAGTGTTCCTCCGTGGAAGGGAGCTTTTTGAAATGCACGGCGTTGACGTAATGCAGACACGCTTTGAAGTAGCCCTTCTCGCACTCTCGGTAGATCATCGCCTCGGCCCTCTCAGGGGCTTTGGGGACCCCGTGCCCCAGCAGGTACAGCTTTCCGAGGTTCAAGCAGGCGTTGCCGTAGCCGTGGCCGCAGGCACGCTCGTACAGTTCGGCGGCGCGGCTGCGGTCAAAGACCGCCGGGGCGATGCCGTTGTAGTGGTAGCTGCCCAGCAGCGTGCAGCCCGCGTCGTCACCCGTCGCGCAGGCGTTTTTCAGCAGCACGAACGCATCGTCGTTTTTCCCCGCTTTGGTCAGGGCCCTTGCCAGCAGGGAGGCCGCGTAGGCGTCGTCGGGATGCGCTTTTAAGCGCGCCCGACAGGCGGTTTCCACCCTCATTGCATCGAGCTTTTCAAACGGCACGCCGTTGAAGCCGTACTCCGGCCGCGGCATCACCCCCG
>JARROU010000171.1:0-5811 GCA_037383585.1 Campylobacterales bacterium
GACCGCCAGGTTGTAGGCCGCGAGTTTGTCGGGCTTGAGCCAGACGCGCAGGGCGTATTCCTTGGAGCCGAACAAAATGGCGTCGCCGACGCCTGGGATGCGTTTGATGTCGTCGATGACGTTGATGAGCGCGTAGTTATTCAGCCACAACGCATCGTGGACGCGCCCTTCGGAGGTAAAGGCCAGTACGCGGAGCATGTCTGGGGAGCGTTCGCGGACACTCACGCCCTGGCGCCGCACCTCTTCGGGCAGCTTGTTCAGGGCGACCTGGACCCGGTTGTTGACGTCAACGTTCGCCGCGGCGGGATCGGTTCCCGTCGCAAACGTGATGCTCATGTTGAGGATGCCGCTCGGCGAAGCGGTCGACGTCATGTAGATCATGTCCTTCGCGCCGTTGATGGCGTCTTCGAGCGGCGCAGCGACCGTTTTGGCCAGCGTTTCGGCGTCCGCGCCCGGATAGACGGCCTGCACGGTGATCTGGGGCGGTGTGACCGCCGGGTACTCCTGTACCGGGAGGTTTTTGATCGCCACCAGACCCGCCAATACGACGATGATGGAGAAGACCGAAGCGAAAATCGGCCGGTCGATGAAAAAGCGGGAGAACATGTTAGTTTCCTTCGGCGTCGACCGTCTTGTCGATCACGACCGGCATGCCCGGCTTGACCCGGAAGAAGTTGTTGACGATCACCTCGTCGCCGTTTTCAAGTCCTTTGAGAATGACAAAACTGTTGCCGACCGGGTCTCCGAGCACGACCGGGCGCACGGCCGCCTTGCCGTCTTTGACGACAAAAACGATGGTTCCCTGCGGGTTCTGAAGTACCGCTTTTTGCGGGATCATGATGACGTTTTTACGCACGATTCCCTCGAGGGTAATGCGTCCGAACGCCCCCGGAAGCAAGCGGTTGTCCTTGTTGGAAAAACGTGCCCGTGCGCTGACGCTGCCGGTCTGGGTATCGGCCGAAGGGGCAATGTAGTCGATCTCCCCCGTCACTTGGTTGCCGCCGACGTCGAGCGTCGCTTTCAGACGGCCCGCATCGCCCCAGCTCCATGTGCCTTCCTCGCCGGAGACACGCATTTTCTGAAGGTCTTCGCTCGGAAGGGAGAACTGGGCGTAGATAGGGTCGGTCTGGGTGATGGTGACGAGCGGGGTCCCCGCATTGACGACATTGCCGACGTCGGTCTGTTTTATCCCGGCGATCCCTGCGATGGGAGCGGTCACGTCGGTATAGCCCAGTTCGAGTTCCCGGGTCTGAAGCTGTGCTTTCGCCGCGTTGACCTCCGCTTTGGCGGTCTCGTAGGCCGACAGGGCCGCATCGTGCTCCTGCACGCTGATGGCGCTGTCGCTGTAAAGGGCCTGCGCACGGTTCCAGTCGCGTTCGGCCTTTTGCAGTTTTGCCTTCTGCAGTGCCACTTCGGCACGCTGTTCGCGGACCGCCGCCGCATATAGGTCGGGTTCGATGCTGTAGAGCGGATCGCCGGATTTGACGGCAGCGCCTTCTATGTAATGTTTTTTCTGCAAGATGCCGGTGACGCGCGAGACGACCGTTGCGCTGCGGAGGCTCTGCAACCGGGCGGGGTAGGTCAGGACGACTTCGGAGCGGTCCAGGGACTTGACGATGTGGGCATCGGCGTGCGGGGCCGGGGCGGCCGTTTCGGCGCAGAGGGGATTTCCCAGCAGCAGCGCGGCGGCCAGTGCGAGCGGGGCGGGGGTGAATCGCATGATGTTATTCTCCTTGTTGTGCATGGGCTTCCGCCGTTTCGACAATGGTGTCGAGGACGCGGAAAAAGGTTTCGATCTCTCCGGGCGAAAGCCGGGCTTTGATGGCGTCGTTGAACTGTTTGGCTTTCGGAACGACGTGGTCGAGGACTTCCTGGCCTTTGCCGGTCAGGCGGATCGCTTTCACTCTGCGATCCTCGGGGTTGCTTTCGCGAAAAATAAGCCCTTTCTTCTCCAGGGCGTCCAGCGCCCGGCTGACGGTCGGTTTTCCCTTGGCAAGCATTTCGGCGATCTCGGACTGGGTGATGTGGCCGTCCTCGCTGACGATACGCAGGGTGCCGAACTGTTCGGGGGCGATGTCGTAATCTTCCAGGCATTTCGAGAAGCCGACATGCAGCACGCTGGCGACACGGCTCAAACGAAAGCTGATCGAATTGTTCAATACATATTCCATTTCGTCCCTTTAATTACCTATGCAACTATTGCATAAGCAATCTTTTTTCTCTCTTAGAAAAACAAGGTACGTTATCTGTGTGGAATCGGAAGGGGGGCGGCGCCTTTCGTGCTCCGTTACAGCTGCGCGACGGCGGCGTCGACGGAGGGGGCGAATCGGACGTGTTCGAACCGTTTTGAATGGTTGAAGCGCAGCAGCTTCTCTTTGAAGTTGTCCGGGGCACTGATGATGACCTCCACGCCCTCGTCGGTCAGTTTTTCGATCAGGTCTTTGAGCGTGAAGATGGCGGTGATGTCCATAAAGGGGACGTTCGTAATGTCGATGATGACGGTTTTCGTATCGAGCAGGGTGCTGGCCTTGCTTTCGAAAAAGGTGCTCGAACCGAAAAAGAACGCCCCGTTGATCCGGATGATGCGTGCGTGTTTCGCCTCCAGGTCGGGCCGTGCGGCGTCTTCCGCAGTTTCCAGGACAATCTGCGTCTCTTTCGTGATCCGGTAGACGATGAGCAGCGAGGCGAGGATGATGCCGACGCCGACGGCCGTGATCAGGTCGACGAAGACGGTAACGAGAAAGACAGTGAGCATGGTCATGAGGTCGCTTCTGGGACTGGCTTTCCAGACTTTCAGGAAACGGTAGTCGAGGATGTCGATGCCGACTTTGACAAGGATACCGGCGAGGACCGCCAGCGGGATCTGGGCGGCCAGCGGTGCGAGGAACAGGATGATCAGCAGCAGGGCAACGGCATGGATCATGCCCGAAAGACGGTTCGTCCCGCCGCTTTTGACGTTGATGACGGTGCGCATGGTCGCTCCGGCCCCGGGGACGGCCCCTGCGAACCCGCAAAGCGCATTGCCGATGCCCTGGCCGATGAGTTCACGGTTGGGCCGGTGCTTCGTGCGGGTGACCGAATCGGCGACGATGGAGGTCAGCAGGGTGTCGATGGTGCCCAGCACCGCCAGGGTGAAGGCCAGCGACATGATCGTCGTGTACTGTTCCAGGCTGAACGAGGGCATCACGAATTCCGGCAGTTCGGCCGGGATGGCGCCGATGGTCTCTACGGGCAGGTTCAGTCCGACGCTGAGCGGGGTCAGTACGACCAGCGCGATGAGCGGCGACGGAATGAGTTTGGCGACGCGCGAGGGGGTGAAAAAGACGATCGCGAGCGCCGACAGTGCCAGCAGGACCGCCGCGCCGTTGGCCTGCGGCAGGTTTGCCGGAAGCGAGAGGAGATTTTCCGATGCGTGCGAGGCCGAATGCGATCTGGAATGCGCCCGCGAGCAGGACGACGGCCGCCACGAGGCCGAGGTCGCCGCCCAGCGACGCGGCGGCGGCGGCCATGACGACGGTCATCGGGCCCGTCGGTCCGGAGATCTGCGTCGGGGTACCTCCGAAAAGCGAGGCGAAGAAGCCGAGAATGATGGCACCGTAGATGCCGGCGGTGGCACCGAGGCCGCTGGCAACGCCGAAGGCGAGTCCGAGCGGCAGCGCGATGACGGCCGCCGTCAGGCCGCCGAAGAGGTTGCCGCGAAAGTTGAGCGCGTGTGTCAATGCTGTCCTTTGATGAACGGGGTTCTTTAGGGTTTGTCAGGCGGAATTCTATAGCATTTACTGCTAATAATGAATAAAAATGGTTTTAAAATAGGAAGCGGCCCGCCCGGGGACTCCGCTTTTTTCAGCGGTGCTCGTCCGCTTCCAGCCAGTGCATAAACGCTTCGCGTTCGTTGTAGCCGACGGTGCGGTGGTAGCTCTTCTGTGTCGCCGGATCGATAAAATGCACGATGGGGGTAAAGGAGAGGTTGAGTTCGGCGGGGAAGCCGGCTTTCTCTTTGTTGAGAATGACCGGTACGTATTTCTTGTGGACGAGGGCATTCACCGCCTGCTTTCGGAGCACCTGCTGTTCGAATTTCCGGCACCAGGGGCAGTAGTTCGACACCAGCACGAGCATGACGTTTTTGTGCTGCCGTTTCGCTTTTTCGACCGCGCGTTCGAAATCGGTTTCGTAGCCCAGAGCCGCAGCGAGGTCCCCGTCATTTTCGGCGACGCGTTTGAGCGTGCCGTGCTCTTGCGTGTACTGGTCGGCAAACTTTGCCAGCAGTTCGTCGACGGCATCTTCAAGCTCTTCCTCGACACTGTCGGGGTTGTACGGGAATGCGGACGCGTTTTGGTAGGTGATGCCGAAGACCTTTTCGTCCGAATCCAGACGCCGCACCTGCTCGCCGATCAGCAGCCGGACATTGATCAGCGGGGGTTTGCAGGTATAGCGTTCTTCGACGAGTACGGCCAGGGAGCGCTGGCTGTAGCCTTCGGTCGTGATTCCAAGCTCCTCGGTCGTTATTTTGATCGCGTCGCGGATATAGGCTTTTTCGGCTTTGGGCACTTTCGTGCCGGAAATCTCGACGACGGGGTAGACCTTGTCGATGCCGCGGAGGGTGTAAATCGTCTCAGCACCGAGCCAGGAGGTTCCGAGCAGCCAGAAAAAGATGAGAGAAAATGTTCGCATGGTGCACTCTTTTTTATCCGGAATCATACCGAATAATCCCAATAATGGAAAGTGCTGCTTTACGTTTTTAGCGGCCTGAGCAGTGCCACGGCATTTCCGTCAAAATCTGCCCGGTAGAGCAGCACTTCGACACCGGCGCTGCGGGCCTTTTCCAGCAAGGCGGCGTAGTCGGGGTCGATGTGGGCGGCGGCCCCGAACGCGGTGCCCCCTTCGCGCAGCACCGCGAAGAAGAGTACCGCGCGGTGGCCCTGTGCCCGCATCTCCATCAGCTCCTCGAGGTGCTTCTGGCCGCGGGTGGTGACGGCGTCGGGGAACATGAGCGTTTCGCCCTCACGCAGCGTCACGCTTTTGACTTCCACGAAACACTGTTCGCCTTCTTTCTCCAGCAGCAGGTCGATCCGGCTGTTGCGGCTGCCGTACTTCACCTCGCGGCGCAGCGTGTCATATCCCTGCAGTTCGGTTACGATGCCGCCGGCAACCGCTTCGTGGACGAGGGCGTTGGCCCGGGCCGCGTGGACCATGATAAGATCGCCCGAGGGGTCTTCGACCAATTCCCACGTGTAGCGCAGCTTACGTTTGGGGTTGTCGCTTTCGCTCAGCCAGACCTGAAGCCCCTCTTCCTTGTAGCCTTTCATCGAACCCGAGTTGGGGCAGTGGGCCGTCACGACGCTGCCGCCTTCGAGGCGGACGTCGGCGAGGAAACGCTTGTAGCGTTTGATCAGGGTACCGGGGATGAGCGGGGTGTCGAAGTGCATGGGGTTCCTTGCGTTTGGTAGTGGAAGTATAGCAGCGCCGGCGCCGGCGTCACTGCGCGAAGATCACCCGTCCCCGCCCGAAGGGCACTTTCGCCGGGCGCGACAGCGCCCAGAGCACGTCGTAGGCGGGCGGAACGCGGGGAAACCAGCCGTCGCCGTCGGTGAAGTAGAGCAGCATCGTCGTCATCGGCAGTTCCGAATCGATGTAGTCGAAGACGGGACGGTAGTCGGTGCCGCCGCCGCCCTTGAGCGGGAAGTCGAGCTTTTCGCCGCCCTGGAACGTATAGTGGCCGTGTACCCTCGCATCGGCGATGATCAGTTCGATCTGCACGGAGGGGAAATTCGTCATGATCGTCTTGAACTCCTCGGTGAAGGCGCCGAGCAG
>JARROU010000172.1:0-3387 GCA_037383585.1 Campylobacterales bacterium
CCTTGAAGACGTTCAGAAAGGCCGCTGCGATCCCGATAATGACACCGACCCACAGCAGCCACCCGATCCCGGTGAGCTTTTTGAGCCCGATCCCGATGGCCACACCGATCAGCACCGCCACGACCATCGAGATGCCCAGTGACAGGGTTTCGGCTCCCTCGACGATCGGCTTCAGGCGCGGTTTGCGTTCGGGTTCGCCCTCTTCCGGGGTCAGACCGGTCAGTCGTTTGTCCGCCATCAGAGCGTTCCCATCACTTCGTCGGCCGCCGCGATCGTTTCTTCGATCATCTCGTCGGTGATCTGCGTGCAGAGGAAACCGGTCTCGAACTGGGAGCAGGCGAAATAGAAGCCGCGTTCGAGCATGCCGGCATGGAACGCGGCGAACCGATCCAGATCCGCAGCGGCCGCGTCGTCGAAGTTCCTGACGGGCTTGTCGTTGAAGAAGAATCCGAACATGGAACCGCGGACATCCGTCTGCAGCGCGATGCCGTGTTTCGCCGCCGCAGCCGCGAATCCTTCCATGAGGCGTTTCGCCCGCGCTTCGAGCACCTGGTAGAGCTTGCCGTTGGCTCTGAGTTTCCTGACGGCCGTGATGCCCGCCGCCATCGCGACCGGGTTGCCGCTGAGCGTGCCGGCCTGGTACACCGGACCGTCGGGAGAAAGCTGTGCCATAATCTCCGCTTTCCCGCCGAAGGCGCCGACGGGCATGCCCCCGCCGATAACCTTTCCGAGGGTGACCATGTCCGGTGTCGTTCCCGTCGTGCTTTCGGCGCCGTACAGCGTCGCGCGGAAGCCGCTCATCACCTCGTCGAAAATCAGCACCGCGCCATGCGCATCGCACAGCAGACGCAGTTCGGCAAGGAACTCTTTGTCCGCCGGGACCAGCCCCATATTGCCCGCGATCGGTTCGATGATGACGCAGGCAATGTTGTCGGAATCCTCGAAACATTTGCGCACGCTTTCGATGTCGTTGTACTTCGCCAGCAGGGTGTGCTTGGTAAAGTCCGCCGGGACACCCGGGGAGCTCGGGTTGCCGAAGGTGGCCAGCCCGGAGCCCGCCTGTACGAGCAGTGAATCGCTGTGGCCGTGGTAGCATCCTTCGAACTTGACGATGTCGTCTTTGCCCGTATAGCCGCGCGCCAGACGGATGGCGCTCATCACCGCTTCGGTGCCGCTGGAGACAAAACGCACCTTGTCGATGCTCTCGAACACCTCGGTGACCTCTTTGGCCAGTTCGGTCTCGGAGAGCGTCGGCGCCCCGAAACTCAGTCCGTGCTTGACGGCATCGCAGACGGCATTTTCAATCGATTCGTCCCGGTGACCGAAGATCAGCGGTCCCCAGCTCTGAACATAATCGACGTAGCGGTTGCCGTCGATATCGTAGAGGTGGGCCCCCTCTCCTTTTTCGATGAATAGCGGTATACCGCCGACGCTTTTAAAGGCACGGACCGGCGAATCCACTCCCCCCGGGATCAGTTCCTGTGCTTCTTCGAATGCTTTGACCGATGCTTCAATGCTCATATAAAAAATCCTGTTTTCCAATGTAAGTTGCCGCAATTATACCCAATGCGTCTTCATCATTTAAAAAGCGTATCCGACGCGGAGCATGCCGTTTTGAACGACGATGCCGCTGTTGTTAAAGGGAAGCTCCGTCGCTTTCTGGTAGACGTAGCGCAGTTTCAGCTCAAAACCGTTCCACCGTTTGCCGACGCCTCCCATATAGGTTTCCGAGAATTCCATCGCGTGATGCTGCACCATCAGCCCGTCCTGCATTACGGCAAAGACGCGTTTGCCGAAAAACGCCCCAGCATGGACAAAATAGCCCATTGTCGCCGCTTTGAGCTTTACTCCCGGCGTAAAATAGCTGCGCTGCGCGTTCTTGCAGAAACCGCTTTCGCAGTTTTCTATGAATATGGACTTCCCGATCAGCTGTACTGCGGTATTGACCGCACCGAAACGCCGGCCGAGTTGCAGCGCCGCGTCGAACTGATAGGCGTCGAAGATGTCGTAATCGCTGTAGTAACCGTAGAGGGTCATGGCCGCGTTCTTGCTCCACCGATATCCATATCCCAACCCATAGATGCGGCCGTCATCCGTAGGCACAAGGTTGTCGCTGATGGTGATGTAGTTTGCATACAGTTCATGTTTCGGCGTCAACGCCGCCGTATAGCGCAGGTAGAACTTGGTGACATCCAGATCCTCTTTGAGCGGAGGCTGAACGGTCTGGGTTCTCGTCTTCTCGAGCGCAGCCTGAACCGTATGCATGGCAAGCCGCTGCTTCATATGCAGGGTCCAGCGCTCCCCCTCTTCTTTCTGTTTTGAATGACTGAAATCCAGATATTCATACTGCAGCGCCGCGTACGTCCTATACGGTGTTGTTTTGTCCGTGCCGGTAGCGGCATACAGGACCGCCTGTGCCAGAACCAGCACATAAAATAGTTTTTTTATCATAATACTCCCGATAAATATGGTGATATTGTCAGTTAAGTGTCAGATAAAAAACGGCGGATCGCGGCTGCTCTGCAGCCGTCGGTGGCTAAAAGCATAAGGGGTTTCACGGAGGACGAAGGGAGCTTCTTGGAGTACCGGGCGGACAGCCGGGACGGCTGTGACAACACAGGAAGAAACGCTGTGCTGGTCCACAATGCAGACGGGACACGTCTCTTCCGCTTCATGCAGGGGCGAGAACTCGTGCAGTGCCGTCGTGAGCGTCGCCGCAATGAACAACAGAAGGAAAAAGAATCTCCGGGTCATTTTCATCGCGCAACCTTATCATATATATAAGAAAGAACATCCATGATTTCCAAAAAAGTCTCAAATCTAAACCTTCTTTAAAACGCATATGTCCCGTCGTTGGGGTTCGGTTAAACTCTTTTGTTATAATGCGGCCATTCCCAACCCCGGACAGACAGGTGATATGAATCGTTCTACGGCAGCTTTAATCATCGCGATTCTTTTCCACCTGCTGCTCTTGCTGCTTCTGTTCATCCTGACAAGCATTGTGCCGGAAACAGCAGAACAGAAACCGCAGCAAAACCGCATCAAGATCGCGCTTAAAGAGAAACCGAAAGCCAAGCGCAATGCCGCTCTGGAAAACAAGATCCCGCCCGCCGAAAAGATCCCTCCGATGCCCAAAGGCGCGCAACTGGAAAAAATCGAAATGCCTTCGGAGCGGACCAAAACGCTGCCGAAGCCGTCGGAACAGATTCCCGTTGAGCCCGCGGCCCCGGTACAGCCCCAGCAGAAAATCCCAACACCGAAAAAGATTGCCAAACCCGAAAAGCGCGCAACGGACACCGAGCCGCTTCCTCCGGAAAAGCCCTATATCCCCTTTATGAAAGCGCCGGAACCCGAACAACCGGCAAAACCCGAAGAAACGGCAGAAGC
>JARROU010000173.1:0-3376 GCA_037383585.1 Campylobacterales bacterium
ACGCGGCCGCGATGGGCTGGCTGGGCTATCTCTACGCAAAGGGTTTTGGCATTGCCAAAAATGACAAACAGGCGGCGCAGTGGTATCGCAAAGCGGCCGAAGCCGGCCGCAAGGTCGCGGCCTACAATCTCGGGAACTGCTACAAGAAGGGGAGAGGCATCCCAAAAGATATCAAAAAAGCGATCTACTGGTACCAGCGTTCGGCGGAAAAAGGCTACCCTGACGCGATGCGCGCCATGGGGAAAATCTATTATTACGGCACTTCCGGGATAAAGCGCGACGATGCGCAGGCGCGCCGGTGGTTCGAAAAGGCGGCGAAGCGCGGGGATTCCAAGGCAAAGCAGTATCTTTCGAAAATGAAGAAGGCCGAAAAGCGCAAGCGGGAAACGGCCGCGCATAAAACGGTGACGGCGCAGAAAATTCGGCGGCAGGAAGCGGGCGCGAGTGGGCAGATGTCGGCATCAAAGGAGGCCAGGGATATGCGCCAGATCGAAGAAGCGATCAAAGTCGAGCGCGAACGGCGCATCGGGTTTCTCAACAAAACCTATCCGCATTTCATCGACCGGGGGGAGTATGTCCAGGATACGAAGACCGGGCTGCTGTGGCAAAAAGACGGACGCAGGTCCGGGCGGTTGAACTTCTATCAGGCGGGCGACTACGCCAAGGCGCTCACGCTGGGCGGCCTGACGGGGTGGCGGGTACCGACGCGAAAGGAGCTGGCGTCGATCTTCCCCGCAAGATCGGCACCGTTTACCAATACGCCCTATACACGAAAACCGTGCTGCAAAGGGCCCTACGAGTGGCGCAGTTACTGGACCTCGGAGTTGGACCGGCGGCTGGACGATTACGCCTATGTGTACCACTGGTACGGCCGAGGCGGCGCCAAAAACTGTTACGCCAGCAAGAACTACGATTACGTAAGGGCCGTCCACGATCCGGTCGTGAACACCGCTTATCTCAGAACCGTTTACACCAAGGGGTGGTGACCCGTCGTATCGGACGGGCTGGCTGCAGGGGGATCAGGCGGCTTTCTTGACGGCTTTTTTCGCCGCTTTTTTCGCCGCTTTGACCTTGGTAGGCTTTTTCTTCATGACGATTTTCGCGATTTTCTTGGCAAATTCTTTGAGCGACTTTTTCTTGATCACCTTTTTAGCGACGGCCTTTTTAGCGGCTTTCTTTGCGACTTTCTTGACGGCTTTTTTCTTCAGGGCTTTTGCCATGAGTTTCTCCTTGAATGATCATTTACCGCTTGAAAACAGCAATAAATTACAACCATTGTACACGGGGAGGCGTTTTCTGTCAACAAATCGGAGGGCTGACGGAAGATGACGGCTACTTGATGTTTTTTATGTATAAAGAGTAGTAAAAAGAGTTTGAGAATAAAAAAAGCGATGAATGGTGGACCCTACCGGGATCGAACCGGTGACCTCTTCGCTGCCAGCGAAGCGCTCTCCCAGCTGAGCTAAGGGCCCTGGGATAATTGAGAGGCAAAATTATACTTGCCGCAGACTTAAGGGAGATTGAAACCGATCCCCAATCAGAGGATCGAATATTTGGCGGCTTCGGCGCGGGAGGCGAGGGGTCTGGCCGTGACGTTCTCGTTTTCGAAGCTGAGCGTGTACTCTTCATCCGGTGACGTCTTGCAGTAGGTGAGGATCGCACCGGCAGCCAGGGCGCGGTCGCTCTCGTCCGCATCTTTGCTCAGCAGCACGTGCGGACCGGGAACGCCGACGGTTTGGATGTGAATATACTTGTCGTTGTCGATCGTTTCGAGGTGTGCGTTCTCCTCCTGGTTTCGGCCGATGACCATTTTCGCCCCGTCGGGCAGGCGGAAGTGGCGGCCCCATTTGAGCACCGGGATGTCCGGCACGTCGAACGTGTCGTCGTATTTGATGTAGTCGCGGATCTTCACGGAGAAGTTCTCGTCGGTCAGTAGGCAGCCGCCGCCGGGGCTCTCGTAGTCTTTGAGGCCGAACTGCTTGGCCAGTTCCATCTGGCGGTCGCGGCTGCGCCCTTCGATGCCTTCGAGCTTTTCGCGGTCCACCCACCCTTCGGTTTCGGGGATCGTCGGCGCAAGGCGTTTGGCGCTCATCGGACGCAGAAGCAGTCCCTCGACGTTCGCTTCGTTGAGGACTTTCGCCAACGCGTCCTTGTTCTGGCTCATCGGGCGCTGGCCCAGGACCTCGCCGCTGATAAGGAAATCGGCATCCCACTCTTTCATCAGGCGCTTGGCGACTTCGAACATTTTCGCGTGGCAGTCGATGCAGGGGTTGAAATGCTTGCCGTAGCCATGCTTGGGGTCAAAAAGGACGTCTTGGAGGTATTCGTTCTGGATATCGACGATGCGCAGTTCCGCCCCCACCTGATCACACATGTTCTGCATGTGCTCGCGGCGGTCCTTGGTGGCGCCGAAGCCCGTGTTGATGTTGCAGGCGATGACGTCGATCCCCTGGTCTATGATGAGCTTCATGGCAAGCGTGGAGTCGAGCCCGCCGGAAAACAGCGCGATGGCTTTGCGTTTTGACATTGGTAATCCTTGGTAAGGCACAGGAGCGGGGCGGGACTTGTATCAGTCCTCCATCCCCACCAGTTCACCTTTTTTGAGTTTCGCAATTTTACCGAGAATCTGACGATTTAAGAAGTATTTCTTATCGCTGGGGATGGAAGGATCGCGCATGACGGCCTGCCGGCGCTGTTCGTAGTACTTGCGCAAAAAGAGCACGAGCTCGCTCTTGAGCGTGTCGCCGTCGGCGAAGACGGGGATGGTTTCGTCCATGACGATTTCGATCAGGCCGGGCTGTCCGCTGTCACCTTGAAGCGCCAGCTCGAACTCGCGGGCATGGAAGCGCAGCATCCGCGGCGATATGAAATCGAGCAGGGCGTCGATGACGTCGGGGCGTTCGAGTACCGTTTTGATCAGGGAGAGTTCCCACAGGTCCCGGTGTGACGCCGCTGCGGCCGGGGCGGGCGCCGCGGTCCGGACCGGCTGGCTGCCGACGCGGATGAGCCCCTGGGAGATGCCCAGCCGCGCCGCGAGGTGGCGCTTGTACTCCTCCTGCATCAGCGGGGAGAGGGTCTTGAGGTAGGCCGTCGCCTCCTGCAGCGCCTGCTCCTTCGCGCGCGGATTGGAGAGGTCGTAATTCCCGAGGATCGTGTCCAGGACGAATTCGATGAAGGGGCGGGGCTGCCGGAACATCGCGCCGAGCTCCTCGACGCGCCCCTCCTTGACCATATCGGCCGGGTCGCGGCCGCCCTCGAAGAGCACGACCCCGCCGTCGAACCCGGAGGCGCTGAGCAGTTTCGAAGCCTTCAGCGCGGCGTTGCGCCCCGCCGCGTCGCCGTCGTAGGCCATGATGATGCGCGGTTCGCCCTTGCG
>JARROU010000174.1:0-4228 GCA_037383585.1 Campylobacterales bacterium
CGAAAATCGCTGCACGATGAGCTCGAAGAGGCGAAGTTCTTCTGACGTTCCCAGTGTCTGAAAAAGGGGATCAGCCCTTTTTCTTGTAGTGGGAGATAAAGTAGTGGTAGGAGTGGACCAGCGCCTTGTTGGTCAGAACGACAAAGTCTTTCGTGTCTTCCCACGCCTCGCCGGTTTTGCCTTTGAGTGCGTCGTAGCGCTTCTGCATTTCCCCGTACATGGTTTCGAGTTCGGCAAGGCGCTTGTCGAACTCGGCTTTCATTTCCGCACTGTAATGAGAAGCCTTTTCTTTCATTGCCTCGATCTCGGCACGGTATTTTTCCAACGTCTGTTGGGTCTCTTCGATCGTCTCTTCCTGTTTTTTCTGCTTTGGCATGATAACGCTCCTTTTATTGATATGCAACCATTGTACACTATTTTTGACAAAGCGCGGTTGCGGAAAACCGCAAACGGATAGTGTTAACCGCATTATCCAGAATGAACGTGTAAAATGCCGGGTATGCGGATCCTTATATTATTTCTACTATTCCCACTGTATCTTTCCGGTGCCGAAGCCGTTTCCGATGCCCGGCTCAAACATCAGATCGCGAGGATGCTGATCGTCGGTTTTGATGCGGAGCGTCTTGACGGCTTTGACCCCTTTGTCTCTGATCTCCGGCGTTACCGTCCCGGCGGGGTCATCCTCTTCGATCGCGACTACCATGACAGAAACCGTACCAAAAACATCCGCTCGCCGGAGCAGCTCAGAGCGCTGACGGAGCAGCTTGGCGCCTATGCGACCGCGCCGCTGCTGATCGCCGTGGACCAGGAGGGCGGGAAGGTCGCGCGGCTGAAGCCGGCGTACGGATTCCCCGAAACCCCTTCTGCCGCCTCGATCGGAAAAAAAGGTGATGCTTCGTATGCTGAAGAAACGTACGGCATCCTGGCCGAAGCGCTGGAAACTGCGGGCATCAATACCGATCTCTCGCCCGTGGTCGACCTGGCGCGAAACCCGCGCAATGAAATCATCGTGGGACTGGAACGCTCCTACGGAAATTCGCCGGAAACCGTGGCCTTATACGCAGGCGCTTTCATCGACGCGCTCCGTCAAAAAAACATCATTCCCGTCTTGAAGCATTTCCCCGGCCACGGCTCCTCGCTCGGGGATTCGCACAAGGGCTTTGTCGATGTCAGCGACACATGGAACGCGGTCGAACTGGAGCCGTACCGCCGGCTGATCGAAGCCGGGAAAGCGGATATGGTTATGACGGCGCACGTCTACAACCGCCGCCTCGACCCGGAATACCCGGCAACGCTCTCGTACAGGGTCAATACCCAGCTGCTGCGTGACCAGCTGGGCTTTGAAGGGGTCATCGTCAGCGACGACCTGCAGATGAAAGCGATTTCGGAACACTATTCGCTGCAAGAGACGGTGCGGCTTGCGATCAATGCCGGCGTCGATATGCTGCTGTTCGGCAACCAGCTGACTCAGACGTCGCTTGACGCAGCGGTGAACGCCGTATACGAAGAGGTGAAAGCCGGACGCATCTCTCCTGAACGCATCGCTGAAGCGAACCGCCGTATCCGAACGCTTTTCGACAAGTACGACATCGGAGCCCCGCGCATCATCGACAAACCGGTCGCTTTCGGAGAAGAGCGCATCGCATTGACGAAGCAGTACATCAAGCAGCATTACGCGAAGACGGTTGACGACATCGTCATCGATCCGAAAGTGATCGTACTGCACTGGACGGCCGACATGGGGCTGGAATCTTCCTTTGCACGCCTGCAGCCGGAGCGGCTCCCGGGTGCGCGCAGCGACATTTCGTCGGCCGGGGCGCTCAACGTCTCGGCGCATTTCCTCGTCGACCGCGACGGCACGATCTACCGCCTCATGCCCGAAACCTGGATGGCGCGCCACGTCATCGGCCTGAACTACAGCAGTATCGGGATCGAGAACGTCGGAGGGGAGGAAAATGCGAAAGAGGATCTGACCCCGGCGCAGCTGAAATCGAACATTGCCTTGGTGCGCTACTTGAAACACAAATACCCCGGCATCAGGTATCTCATCGGCCACCACGAATACCGTGCAATGGAGACAACACCGCTCTGGCTGGAAAAAGACAGCGGCTACCGTACGGAAAAAAATGATCCGGGGCCGAAATTCATGCGCGGGGTGCGCAGTGCCGTCTCCGACCTGTACCTCGAAACCCCGCCGCAAGTGCCGTAATGGGTTTCTCGGCGTTTGACTGGGCTGTCTTCGGCGGCTATTTTCTTGTACTGGCCCTGACGTCGTGGCTCTTTTCCCGTTTTTCGATCCGCTCATCACGCGACTATTTCGTCGGCGGCAACAGCGTCCCGATGTTCGCCGCCGCCGTTTCCGTCCTGGCGACAACACAGTCGGCGGCGACGTTCCTGGGCGGTCCGGAGTTCGCCTACCGCAACGACCTGACGTTCATCGGGTTCTATTTTTCCGCCCTTCTGGCCGTGCTCTTTATCGCGAAGTTCCTGGTGCCGCGCTTCTACGCCATCAAAGCCGTCACCGTTTATGAACTGCTCGAAAACCGATACGGCGAAAGGGCAAAGCGCGAAGCGGGGGTGATGTTCCTCGTCGGACGGATCCTGGCCAGCGGGGCCCGGCTCTACATCGGCGCCCTTGCCGTCTCTATGATTGTCTTCGGCGATATCGCCCCGCTGCACATCTTTATCGCTGTGGCGATACTCATCGTCGGGGCGCTGGCTTACACCTACTTCGGCGGGGTAAAGTCCGTCATCTACAGCGACGCGATCCAGGCGTTCACTTACATCAGTGCCGGCATCGCAGTGCTGGATTATCTGTACGGGACCCTGCAGACGGATTTAGCGACGGTGATCGGGGTGCTTGAAGCGGAGCAGAAACTGACCTTCGTCGATACCGGCGTCGGCGACTTCAGCCTCCGTAATCTGCTCGGCGGCTGGCTGCTGCTCAACATCGCGGCCTACGGGCTCGACCAGGACATGACGCAGCGGGTGCTCGCGTGCCGTGACGGGCGTTCCGGTGCGCGGGCACTTGTCTGGTCGATCGTACTGACCATCCCCGTCGTGCTGCTTTTCCTTGCCATCGGGCTGCTGCTGCACCTGTATTACAACCATCCCGAACTCTCCGGTTTCGGCAGTGCGACGCTGCAGGAGTTCGACGGCGAAAAGATCACGATCTTCATGACATACATCCTGAACGAGATGCCCGAGGGGCTGCGCGGGCTGGTGACGGTCGGCGCCATTGCGGCGGCACTGTCGTCGACGAACTCCGTACTGGCGGCCATGGCGTCGGTGGCGGTCGAGGACATCTACCGTCCCTGGAGGACGGCGCGGGGCGTGACGGAGGAGCGTCATTATGTCGCCGCCGCACGGGCTGCGATGGTAAGCTACTACTGGCAGCGCGCGACGGACCTGCCGCTGGTCAGCTTCGCGCTGGGGGTAATGAGTTTCGCCTACGCGGGGCTGCTGGGCGTCTACGCCTCGGCGCTCTTCACGTCGCGCGGCAGCGGGAAAATGGTACCGTGGGCACTCGCCGGCGGCTTTTTGACCGTATTGGTATTGCAGCCTTATCTGTTCGGCAGCGCCGTGACGCTCGGCGGTCAGCTCGTGGCGGGAACGGCGGTCTCTTTTGCTATCATGCAGACCGGAAAGGTGAAGCATGGCGGATAAGAAGGTGAAACGTTGCTATATTGGAGTGATGTCGGGCACCAGCCTGGACGGGGTCGATGTCGTGCTGTGCCCGGTGGGACCGGACGGTATCGAACTGGCAGCGTCGCTTTCGTATCCGTTCGATGATGCACTCAAAGCAGACATTCTGCGCGTGATCGGTGGAACGACGACGCTGCCGGAAGTCGGCGGGATCGACCATCGCCTGGGGCGCCTGTTCGCCGATGCCGTACAGGCGCTGATCAGGGAATACGATCTGGACACCGGCAGGATCGAAGCGGTCGGCCTGCACGGGCAGACGCTGTGGCACCAGCCCGAGGGGGACGTGCCGTTTACGATGCAGCTGGGCGACCCGAACATCGTCGCGGCCCGCAGCGGCATCAAAACCGTCGCCGACTTCCGTCGCAAAGATATGGCTTTCGGCGGGCAGCTCGTGGCGGGAACGGCGGTCTCTTTTGCTATCATGCAGACAGGAAAGGTGAAGCATGGCGGATAAGAGTGTCAAACGCTGCTATATCGGTGTGATGTCGGGCACCAGCCTGGACGGGGTCGACGTCGTGCTGTG
>JARROU010000175.1:0-7179 GCA_037383585.1 Campylobacterales bacterium
CTCGCAGGACAGGACGGTGGCCTGTGTCACCTGCCACAGTTTCGAGTTCGGCGGTGCCGATCCGCGTTCGGTTTCCGTGGGGGTCGGCGGGCAGAAAGGGACGATCCAGTCGCCGACGGGGCGGTGCAGAGCGTTTTGCTGTTGCCTTCCGACACGCCTGAAACCGACGCCGCGTCCGAAACGTCCAACAAGCTCGCCGCCGTGCTGGGCCTGGAGGGGAGGGTGCTGATCGGCGATCCGTCACTGCGGGCCTACCTCGAAGGGGTCGAGGCGATCGACCTCGCCGCCGAATGGAAAGCACGCCACGGCCTGCCGTTCGTTTTTGCACTGCTGTGCTACCAGTCAAACGGTGCAAAGATGCGCAAGCTCGGCCGCGCCTTCGAACGGCATCCGAAAAAAATCCCGCACTATCTGCTGCAGCGCGCTTCGAAGCGCAGTGGCGTGGCGCCGGCAGACATTCTCGCATATCTCGAGGTGATCCATTACCGGCTCGACCACCGTGCGCATCGCGGTCTTCGTAAATTCTGGCGTCTGGCGGACGCGGTCCGCTGAGGCCGTTAATCAAGACCGTTTTTCTTATGATATACTCCATCCAATGAAACGAAAGTTTGCGGCGTTGGCATTTTCGGCCTATACCATGCTATTGATGGGGCAAGAACCTATTGAACCGTTACCGGTAACGGTAGAGTACGATCGTGCAAAAGCCGAACTCGGGCGCCGCCTTTTTATCGACACCGTTCTCTCGCAGGACAGGACGGTGGCCTGTGTCACCTGCCACAGTTTCGAGTTCGGCGGTGCCGATCCGCGTTCGGTTTCCGTGGGGGTCGGCGGGCAGAAAGGGACGATCCAGTCGCCGACGGGCATGCGGAGCGAGACCGTCGAAAAGCGGCTTAATGCCGACGCAGCGTACCGGGCATGGTTCAAACGCCTCTACGGTACGGACCGCATCACGTTTATGCAGGTGATCGATGCGATCGTGGAGTTCGAAAAAGCGCTGGTGACGCCGAACAGCCGTTTCGACCGCTATTTGCGCGGGGAAGCGGCCTTGTCAAAGACGGAGATGGAGGGATACCGCCGCTTCAAGGCCTACGGCTGCGTTACCTGCCACAACGGGATCAATATCGGGGGCAATTCCTTCCAGAAAATGGGGCTGTTCGTGCCGTATGCCTATGATGAAAAGGTGGAGGACCGGTATGCCGTGACACAACAGAGCCGGCACAAGAATGTTTATAAAGTTCCGACACTGCGCAACATCGCCCTGACGGCCCCTTATTTTCACGACGCATCGGCGAAAACACTCAAAAAGGCGGTGCAGAAGATGAGCTACCACAACCTGGGGACCGACCTGGATGAAGAAGATGTGGAGCTGATCGTCGCCTTTTTAGAGACCCTCACCGGCGAGAAGCCGAAAGTACTTGAATGAGGCGCCGGCTTTTCTGGATCGGATGGAAACCGTTTGCCGCGCTGGCCGCAGGGGCGGCCTCTCTGATCCTGTTGATCTATTTTTACATGGCGCAGCGCCAGTTTGAAGATAATTACAAAGAGGTCCGGGGCAGCTTCCAGACCATTGACCGCAGTTATTACCGCCTCAGCTACGAGATCCTGCGCAGTTCGCTCTTCGCCTACTCGAACCAGGACAAGATCGCGGGCGAGATTGCTGCGCTGAAAGAAGAATACGAACGGCTTCGCACCAATGTATTTTTAAAACGCGAAACGTATCAAAAGACGGAGCGGAACGTCGCGGCTTTCGGCGAGGCGCTGAACGATTATGAGGCGTCCATCGACGACTTCATGATGCTCAATGCGGGGATCAAGAACTCTTTTGTCTTTATCACATCGCTTTCGGCAGAGAAGATCCGGCTGTTCGAAAACGATCCCCAGACCTATGCCCGCATTCTCTCTATCATTGCGGAAGTCTCCCATGCCCGCATCCTTTCCGATGCTGCTTTCTTGCGGGACCTGAAGTCGAAGGTGGCTCCCCTGGGCCGTTTGTCGTCGCTGAGCCGGGAGCAGGAAACCCTGCTCCGCAGTTTCATTCTTCATGTCCACTTTATTGCCGAAAACTACCCGGGACTCGTCAAAAACGTCCGACGCGTGGAGGATTCCAAGCTGGACCGCCGTATTTCGGTCATGGAAAAGGCATTCTTGAAAGAATCGAAGAGTGACTTTGTGATGCTTGACCGCTTTGTCGTTGTCTTGCTGATCCTCTTTCTGACGGCGCTGGTGCTGGTGGTCGGACTGCTGATCCGTACGGCGCACGAAAACCGCCGTCTGCGGCAGTTGGACGAAGAACTGCGCCACTCCTTGAGCCACGACCATCTCACCGGGCTGCTCAGCCGCAGCCGGTTCGAGGCGATGATGGAGACGTTTGAACGGCCGGTATTGCTGCTGCTCAATGTGGACAGTTTCAAGCACATTAACGATTTTTACGGCATTGCTGCGGGCAATACGATTTTGAAGAAAATCGCCCGGCTGATCCGTCAGACCGATCTGGCGCCGTACCGTCCCCACTACTTTCGTCTGGGCGGCGATGAGTTCGGGGTGGTGCTGCAGAACATCGATACAGAGCAGGCGCGGCAGCTGGGCAACCTGTTGAAAAAAAGCATCGAACGGCACACGTTCACCTACGAAGAGATCGAGGTGTACCTCACCGTTTCCGTCGCCGTCAACGACGTCGAACCGCTGCTGGAAAATGCCGATCTGATGCTCAAATACGAAAAGATGCGCCACAGCGACGGGGTGGCGCTCTTTTCGGAGACGCTTCATCTCAAAGAGCGGGCCGAAAGGAACATCGCGATGACGCATGAGGTCAAAAAGGCGCTCGACCGGGACGCCATCGTGCCGTGGTTTCAGCCCATCGTCGATCTGCAAAGCGGCGAAGTCGTCAAGTACGAGGCCCTCGTGCGCCTGGAACGCGAAGACGGAACGGTCAGCGGACCCGAGACCTTTTTGACTGCGGCAATGCAGACGTCGTACTACCGCCATATTACCGCCGTCATGCTGCAAAAAGTGTTTGAAGCCATGCAGAGCCACGGGGCCCGTTTTTCCCTCAACCTTGGGATGCGCGACCTCGCAGATGAAAAAATGGTTTCGATGCTGCTGTCGCATCTCGAAATCCACAAAGAGCACGCAGGCTGTCTGGAGATTGAACTGCTCGAGAGCGAGGAGCTCGACGATCTGGAAGCGGTGCACGCCTTTATCGAAAAGGTCAAGAGGTACGGCTGCCGGGTTGCGATCGATGATTTCGGCGTCGGCTATTCCAATTTTTCCTTTGTAATGGAACTGGATATCGATGTGCTCAAGATCGACGGTTCGCTGATTATGAAAATGGTGCAGGACAAAAAGACATACCGCACGGTCAAGACCATCGTCCGTTTTGCGCAGCAGCTGGGGCTTGACGTGGTGGCGGAGTATGTCGAAAACGAGGCGACGGCCCGGGCCCTTCAGGAGATGGGGGTCGGATACGCTCAGGGATACTATTACGGCTATCCCTCGCCGCTGATTGAAGCGGCACAGCCCGATTTGAGGAGGATAACATGAGTTTAGAGAGTCAGCTGGGCAGCGTCTGTTCGCAGCTGCTGAGCCACCAGGATCTGCAGCTGGACGATCGGCTCGTCGATGCGCTGAAAAAAGTTCCCATCGTGACGCAGATCACGCTTTCCGAAGGAAAAGCAGCCGTCAGGCTCTACTCCCGGACGCAGCTGCTGCTTTCCGATATCACGCCGATCCTTCACGATTTCGCCTTCATCGTGGTGGATGAGGTGACTTACACGGTCGAGCATGAAGACGGGCCGGTCTGCGTCTGCCGTTTCAATCTCCAGGTGGACGATACGAAAGCGTTTGAACGGGCGAAGACCAATATCGAATCCGTTATGACCGATTCGCTGCTGGGCCGGACCTTCAGCAGCTCGCGCCTGCTGCTGCACTATTTTTCGGCCCGTTTTGATCCCGATATCAAGGCCCGGAAGACGAAGACCGCCGAAATCGAGTCGGTCATCTCCGATGCGATCAAAGAGGTCCCGGATATTATGGATGACCGCATCCTGAAGCTGCTGTTTGCCATGATGGGCGCCATGAGCCGTACAAACTATTATCTGGAGCGCGATGCCATCGCGTTCAAACTGGACCTGACGCGCTTCACCGAGCACCTTCACGGCGGGATCCAGCCGCGCATCGAGGCGTTTGTCTATCATCGAAATTTCCGGGGCGCACATCTGAGGATGGGGCCGGTCAGCCGGGGAGGACTGCGCTGGAGCGACCGGTATGACGACTACCGCACTGAGATCCGTTCCCTTATGATTACCCAGGAAGGGAAAAATGCGATCATCATTCCCGACGGGGCGAAAGGCGGTTTTGTCATCGACCGGCCGCGCGCGGAGATCACGAAAGAAGTGTTTACCGAGATCTACAGCGCGTTTATCGAGAATCTGCTCGACCTGGTCGACAACGTTGTCGACGAGAAGATCGTGCACAACGAGCGGGTCGTGGCGTACGACGGAGACGATACCTATTTTGTCGTTGCGGCGGACAAAGGGACGGCCGCCATGAGCGACACGGCCAATGCCATTGCCGCCGAGCGCGGTTTCTGGCTGGGGGACGCTTTCGCCAGCGGGGGCAGCAACGGCTACGACCATAAAGCGCTGGGCATTACGGCCAAGGGGGCGATGAAATCGACGCAGCGCTTTTTCCTGGAACGCGGCATCGATCTGTACAACGATGTCATCAGCATGGTGGGCATCGGTTCGATGAACGGCGATGTCTTCGGAAACGGGGTGCTGCTCTCCAAGTCGTTCAAGCTGCTCGGCGCGATCTCGCACCAGGAGATCTTCATCGATCCCAACCCGCCGCTCGAAGAATCATTCGAGGAGCGCAAGCGGCTGTTCCATGCGAAAGACGGCAGCTGGAGCGCGTACAACAAGGAGCTGATCTCCAGCGGGGGCGGCGTCTGGAAGCGCAGCGACAAAACGATCCTGCTCAGCGATGAGATCCGTCGTATGCTGCAGACGCAGCTGCGCTACATGAGCGGCGAAGAGCTGGCCCGCGCCCTCCTGTGCATGAAGGTCGATCTGCTCTTCAACGGCGGGGTCGGCACCTACGTGAAGCATTCCGAGGAGAGCGACCTGGAACTGGGGGACAAGCAGAACGAGTCCGTGCGCATCAACGCCTCGTGTCTGCGCTGTTTCGCCGTCTGCGAAGGGGGGAATCTCGGCTTCACCCAGCGCGCCCGCATCGAGTATGCCCTCGGCGGCGGAAAGATCAATCTCGACGGCATCGACAACGCGGCGGGCGTCAACACCTCGGACCATGAGGTCAATATCAAGATTCTGCTGGAAAAACTGGGCGAGAAGGGGCTGCTGGACAAGAAGAGTCGTTCGGAAGTGCTCGAGCGCCATACCGAACAGGTGGAAAACAGCGTCCTGTGGAACAGCTACCGCCAGGCATTGGCGGTCTCCCGCGACGAGCAGCTCAGCCGCTTCTATCTGGAGGACTTCCAGGAGGCGATCGACGTCATTTCCGAAGAGAACCCCATTTTCAACCGGCGCGATTTTTTCATCCCGAAAAAAGAGAACATTATCGAGGTGCTCTCCAAAGAGGGAGGGATCGTCCGTCCGATTCTCGGTTCGCTGCTCTCCTATGCGAAGATCTTCATCAAACAGCTGATCATTGACACACCGCTGATCGACGAGGTGTTTGCGCAGCGCTTTTTGTTCAAGTATTTCCCCAAAGCCTTCGTCGGAGCCTATGAAGAGGAGATCCGCCACCACCCGCTTCGCCGCCAGATCATCGCGACGGTCATCGCCGATATGCTGATCAATAACCAGGGGGTGTCATTCGTCAGTGACTACCGCCGATTGGGCAAAGAGCGTTTCTTGATGAAAGTGCGCGCCTACCTGATCTGCAACGCACTTTTCGGTGCCAACGACATCCGCCATGTCATTTTCCGCAGCGACTACAAGATGCCGGTGCGGCAGCAGTACGCACTGCTTGATCAGATCGAGCACGTTCTGAACTTCGCGACACGGTGGATGGTCAAGTACGTTGATGTCGAGTCGATCGACAGTCTCCACTTTATCGAGCACAAGGACGAGTTGTTCGGGATGCTGACGAACATCAAATCGAAAGAACCGCGAAAGCTGATCGAGGACAACGATGATTTTAACCGCTTTTTCGATGTGCTGGACTATCTGCGCTTCGCGGTGGCGGTCATCATGACGAAAGAACAGAGCAAGCGCTCGTTCAAAGACGTCGCGACCCTCTTTTACCTGGTCATCGAACGCTTTGCCATTTTGAAGATCATCAATACGCTCAACGGCCTCGATCTCAAGGACGAGCGCGATCTGAAACTGCGCCGGCAGCTGCTGCAGTTCGTCGAATACATCGCGGTGCACTACACGAACCGCATTCTGGCGTTCCAGCGCATCGAGGAAGCGCCCGCCGAAGCCTTCGAGAATTTTCTGGCAAATGACCGCGAGTCGTTTGCCGATGTGCTGGAGTCCATCTCCGCGCTCGAGGCCAATGAGAAGCCGACGCTGCGCGACATTACCATCACCGTCAATCTGCTGATGACGTCGGTGATCTAGCATCTTTGGTTTTTGGTCGATGGTGTTAGGTGTTAGGTGTTAGGTGTTAGGTTCTAGGTTTTAGGTTTTTTGGGCGAGCAGCCCGGGAAGAGTTTCCTGCTCCTTCATTCGGCATCAAACCCCCAACATCAATATCTAATACCAAACACCCGGCTCCAGCATGCACCTATTCCGGGAGGCAGTCGAGGCAGATGCGCTCGCCGAGGGTGCGGCGGTAGGCGTCCAGGTCGAAATCGTTGACGCGGGCGACGCCGCTACGGACCGCCGCCGCGGCGACGGCGCCGGACACCTCGACGATCAGCCGTTTGTCGAAGGGTTTCGGGATGAGATAGTCCCGGCCGAACTCGATTCCACCTCCGTAGAGCTTTTGAATGTAGTCCGGGACGTCCGTACGGGCCAATGCCGCGAGGGCTTCGGCAGCGGCGATCTTCATCTCGGTATTGATCGCCGTGGCGCGCACATCGACGGCCCCGCGGAAAATGAAGGGAAAGCCCAGGACGTTGTTGACCTGGTTTGGAAAGTCGCTTCTCCCCGTGGCGACGATGGCATCGGGGCGCATTTTCCGGACGACTTCGGGCATGATTTCCGGGGTGGGATT
>JARROU010000176.1:0-3346 GCA_037383585.1 Campylobacterales bacterium
CGATGCCGACGACCATTGCCCCGACGGAATCAAGCGGCGTGGAAAGCAGCGCGAAACTCTCCAGGCGCGGCGCGTACGCTTTGATGCCCGGCGTTTTTGACAGCACCTTTTCGACCCCGGCTACATCCTCGATCAGGTAGTCGTACCCCCCTTCTTCGCGGTACCCTTTATGATAGACCTGCAGGGCGTTCTCATAGATGTCCAGAGAACTTTTGAGCATGTGCGCGTGCGACCCGTCCATAAAAGCCACGTAGACGATGAAAAGCAGGGAGCTGAAAAAGGTGAGCGCGAAGGTGACGACGGTCCGTCCTTTGTAGTGCAGGATGTTTTTCAGGGCCAGTCCGAGCACGCGCCGCCTTTACCGGGAGTACCGCTTGAGGGCCTGCTTGGTGAAGTAGCGTTCGCTCACCCCCTTGTCGTAGACGACTTCATAGAGCGTCACCGTCGTCTCGTTCTTCTCTTTGCCCTTCTCCAGCGGCTTGATGCGCATCAGCGTCGGGATCTGGTGGGTCCCGAAGGTTTTGACGTCGCTGTAGAACATCTCGCGCACCGGTTCGCCGAAATCATCGTAAAAGACGTCGTGGATCTGCGTATACGTGCGCGTATCGATCTCCGAGACGATTTTGCCCCAGACGACGGCTGCATCGGGCTTGGGCGTAAATGCGATCGTGACGACGTGCCCCTCCTTTGCAACGATTGCCGGGTCGTAATCGTCCACGAGCGAGCTTTCGCGCACCATGTCGTCGTTGGTGAAATCGCTGCCCATCCAGCTCTGGAGCATCATCGAGGGCGGGATCTTGACGATGCGTTCGATCTTGGGGACGTACTGCCACAGCTGCTTGTCGAGTTTGAGGAAGGTGATGCCGCGGTCCTTGGGCGGGTAGAGGATCTTCATGAAGCTCTTCTCCTTGCCGATCGACCAGCTCTCCAGTTCCACCGTCCGCTTGTGCCGCACGGAAGTGATGGTCATCTTCATCTTCATGTAGGCGTCTTTGCCCCTCAGATTGTCCTCGACTTTTTTGACGATGTCGGCGGCTTCGGAACCGAACAGCAGGACCGTCATAGAGAGCAAGACCAGCAGTAACCGCATAGCACTTTCCTTTCGTGATATGACCGATTATAGCTATATTTAGGCCGGAACACCCTAAAATACGCCCATGAAAACAGAAGGGACTCTTTGCGGCATCGACGAAGCGGGCAGAGGCCCCATCGCCGGGCCGCTCGTCATGGCCGGCGTCATCCTGCATGCGCCCGTGGACGGGCTGAACGACTCCAAGGCCCTGACGGAGAAACGGCGCGAGGCTCTGTTTGATGTGATTGTAGAAAATGCGTCTTACCACCTCGTGCGCTTTTGCGCGCAGCAGATTGATGACGAGGGGATCTCCGCCTGCCTCTCAAAAGGGCTGCGGGAGATCATGGAAGTCCTGGGGGATGCGGATTACCTCTTCGACGGCAACTCGACCTTCGGCGTCCGCGGCCTGCGCACCCAGGTCAAGGCCGACGCAGAGGTCCCCGAAGTCAGCGCCGCCTCGATCCTTGCAAAGGTCACCCGCGACCGGGAAATGATCGCACTCGCCGAAACCTACCCGGAGTACGGTTTCGAGAAACACAAAGGATACGGTTCACAGGCGCATATCGAAGCCATCAAGGCGCACGGCTACTGCGCCATCCACCGCCGAAGCTTCCGCCTCAAAGCACTGCAGCCTACGCTGTTTTAGCTTTTTGCATAAAGGCGCGGTACTGCGCTTCTATCTCCTGCAGTTCCAGCGGTTCGCCCACATGGATATGCACTTCATGAGGCTTTTTGAACGGTGACGCCTTGTACACCTGTTCCAGTTTATCGTCGATATAGACGGGGATGATCTGCATCTTGTTCGCCTTGGCGATCTTCTCCGCCCCCGGCTGGAACGGAGCGATCCCTTCGCCGCCGTAGCGTTCGCCCTCGGGAAACATGAAAAGGTTCAGGTCCGGCGCGACCTTGAAGAGGTGCTTGATCTTTTTGAAAAAAGCCAGCATCCCCTTGCCCGCTTTGAGGTCCACCGCGATGCAGCCGCTGTATTCGAAGAATTTCCCGTAGATCCTGCTGTCGAGCAGCGTCTGCTTTGCAATCCACATCCCCGCTTTCTGCTTCTGCGAAAAGAGCGACTCCAGGCAGATGATGTCCAGCAGGCTTCGGTGGTTCGCGATGTACAGCACCCGGTTCTCCTCCGGCAGTTCTCCGTGGATCACCGGCGTCACGTTCAGGCATTCCAGCACGCGGTGCGAGTAGTTCTGTCGCTCCCGTGAGAGCGCATGATAGCGGTCATGTTCGTTCAGTTTCGTATCAAGAAAGACGTGGCGGAAGATCGGTATGTATTTTTTCCCCAGCCAGATCATGTAGAGGTATTTGCGAAAGTTTTTAAACATGAGCGGCATTATAGCAGGTTATACCACAGACTTTTGCCGTTTTGGGTATAAGGTGAAACAGCGGACGCCGCGGTCTGTCGGATGAACCGATGCTGTTTCCCTAATGTTTGATATTATAACGCCAATTACGTTCCACCCAATGTTTTTAAAGAGATCAGCTTGTCATGAAAATCATCAATCACGTCTACGAAGACCGTGAAGGCCTTATCCAATTTGCCGAAGCCAATGCCCTTTCGGCCGCCCCGTCACTGCTGATCCAGATCTTCTTTTCCGGCCGGTCCGCGGAAGCGGTCTACCGCGTCCGAAACGAGCTGCTGTCCCTTTTCCCCAAAAGCGCGATCCTGGCTACCTCCACGGCGGGGGTCATCGGCGACGGCGCGATGCGCGACGATACGATCCTGATCTCCTTTTCCGTCTTCGAGCATTCCGCCGTCCGAACCCTCGGCTTCCGCGATCAAAGTACGCAGGACATTTCCGCGTCGCTTGCGGCACACCTCATCACCCCGGAGACGAAACTGCTGGTCCTGTTTGCCAATACGTTCCGGTTTGAAGCAAGCGGGCTCCTGCGGCAGCTTTCCCGGGCATTTCCGCACATCGCCATTGCAGGGGGAAACGCGGGAGACGATTACCGGTTCGAGCACTGCGAAGTCTTTTCCGACCACGCCGACGACTGCGACGTTGTTTTCGCGGCCGTCGATTCGGACCGCCTGAACGTGTCCACGCGCTACCTGCTCAACTGGCAGAGCATCGGAAGGGAGATGAAGGTCACAAAAGCCCGCGGCGGCGAGGTCTTTGAGATCGACGGCCAGAACCCCGTGGAAGTCTACCGGCACTACCTCGGCGATGACGTCGCCGACAATATCCTGCAGTACGGCATCGAATTCCCCATCATCTTCACCTCCGACGGCGTCGACATCGCCCGAGCAGCCGTGGCGGTCAA
>JARROU010000177.1:0-3345 GCA_037383585.1 Campylobacterales bacterium
GGACCTGATGTATATTATCGATACGCTGCACCGGAACGGCTTCGGCGTCATTATGGACTGGGTCCCGTCGCATTTCGCCGTTGACATGCACGGCCTGATCAATTTCGACGGTACGGCCCTGTACGAACATGATGACCCGCGGCAGGGGTATCATCCGGAGTGGGGCAGCATCATCTTCAATTACGGCCGCAACGAAGTCCGGGCGTTTCTGGTCAGTTCGGCGCTCTTCTGGCTCGAGAAATACCACATTGACGGTATCCGGGTCGACGCCGTCGCTTCGATGCTCTATCTCAACTATGCGCGCAAAGAGGGGGAGTGGATCCCCAACGAACGCGGCGGGAACGAGAACCTCGAAGCGGTCGCATTCCTGCGGCAGCTCAACGCTTCGGCCTACGGGGCCTTCCCCGACATTATGATGGTTGCCGAAGAGTCGACGGCATGGCCGATGGTGACGCGCCCGACCGACGTCGGAGGTCTGGGATTCGGTTTCAAATGGAACATGGGCTGGATGCACGATACGCTCAAGTACATGAGCCGGGATCCGATCCACCGCCAGCACCACCATCACCAGCTCACCTTCAGCATGTGGTACGGATTCGACGAGAATTTCATGCTGCCGCTGAGCCATGACGAGGTCGTGCACATGAAAGGCTCGCTGATCAACAAGATGCCCGGCGACACCAACCAGAAGTTTGCAAATCTGCGCGCCCTTTATGCCTACATGATGGCCCATCCGGGCAAGAAGCTGCTGTTCATGGGCGGCGAATTCGCGCAGTTCGCCGAGTGGGACTACAAGCGGAGCCTGGACTGGCACCTGCTCGATTTTCCTCTGCACCGCGGCCTTCAGAAGATGATGAGCGAACTCAACCTGCTGTACCGGGACGAGCCGGCACTGCACGTTTATGATGTGGAGCGCAAGGGCTTCGAATGGATCGACGACAAGGATTCGCAGCATAACTGCATCAGTTTTATGCGCAAAAGCGGCGATGCGCAGGAGACGATCTACGTCGTATGCAACTTCGCGGACGTTACCCGCGACGGCTACCGCATCGGGGTGCCGCACGGCGGCGAGTATGTCGAGATCTTCAATTCGCAGCATGCGCAGTACGAGGGATGGGACATCGGCAACGCAGGGACCATAAACGCCGTCAGCGAACCGCTGCACGGGAGGGACTATTCGCTTTCGCTGACGCTGCCGCCGCTGGGGGTTGTGTACCTTAAAAAGCGCGCTGAACAAAAGTGATACAGTAACTACAGTAGATTTTGGTGATATTCAGACTATACTTATGAAATTTTACAGGAGGGTGGACAATGTTACGGTTCAATCGCGATTTTACGTTTGATGGGACAGAGGCGCAGCAGACGATTATGCATGAGGCCTTTGCGGTGCTTTCGAACGAGCGCAAAGGAGACGCCGTCGGTTATTATGATCTCCCGAAAGGCTCCGCCGTACTGGTGGACGCAGTGAAACGGTTCGAAAACGACCATGCGCTGCTGGGTTCGGGTGCCAGTACGGACATTGCCGTCATCGGCATCGGCGGTTCGTCGCTCGGGATCAAGGCCGTGGATTCGCTTCTGGAGGCCAAAGGCATCAAAAAACGCGAACTGCATTTTTTCGAGAACTCCGATCCGGTCGATATTACGCGGACGATGGCGAAGCTGAACAAGGAACAGACGCTCTTTATCGTCATCTCGAAATCCGGCGGCACGATCGAGACCACATCCATCTTCAAAACGCTGATCGCGCATTTCGGCCTCGCACTGGACGGCGCGGACCGCGAACGCGTGATCGTGATTACGGATAAAGATTCCGGGCTGTCTCGGTTCGGAGACGATTACGGCCTTGCGCAGTTCAATATCCCCGACAACGTCGGCGGACGTTTTTCGGTCCTGAGCGCCGTCGGGATCGTTCCGCTGACGCTGGCAGGATACGATACGGGCGCGCTGCTCGGCGGAGCGGATGCGTTCCTGGAACGGTTTTTCGACCGCAAAGAGGATCATCTGCTTGAAAAAGCCTGTTTCCTCTACGAATGCGGTCCGCAGCAGAGCATCAACGTCCTTTTCTCCTATGCGAACGCGCTTGAAAACTTTACGAAATGGTACGTGCAGCTCTGGGGCGAATCGCTCGGCAAAGTGGATGCGATGGGCAGCCGCACCGGAATGACGCCGATCGGTCTGATCGGTTCGGTCGATCAGCACTCTTTCTTGCAGCTGCTCATCGAAGGTCCGCTGGACAAAACGGTGACCTTCATCAACATCGACGATTTCGAAACGCCGCTGATGATTCCCGAGGTGACGCTCAACCATATCGAGAAAACCGATTTTATCAACGGGAAGAGCTTCAACACCCTGATCAATGCGCAATGCGACGCCACGCGCGAAAGTCTGGTGCAGAGCGGTGTGCCGGTCGACGGGATTTCGGTCGGAAAGATCGACGAGGCACACATCGGCGCGCTGATCATCTATTATGAGCTTCTGACGTCGCTCGTCGGAGCGATGCTGCTGGTCAATACCTACGATCAGCCGGGCGTGGAGCTCGGAAAGACGATCCTGTACAGCAAATTTGAAAAGCGGGGCTGATGTCGCATGATCATGTATGATTATGACTTCGATCCGAAGTACAGCAAGCCCGTCGCCTACTTTTCGATGGAGTTCGCGATCCACCAGGCCCTGAAGATCTATGCCGGCGGCCTGGGATTTCTCGCGGGTTCGCACATGCGAAGCGCCTACGACCTCCGCCAGAACATGGTCGGGGTGGGGATTTTGTGGAGTTACGGCTATTATGACCAAGGGCGCCACGAAGACCGCAGCCTCAAAATCAACTTCATCCGGAAACACTACTATTTCCTCGAAGACCTCGGGATCCGGGCCACCGTCAAGATTCACGGACAGGATGTGCACATCAAAGCGTTCTATCTGGCGCCGGACGTCTTTTCCTCCGCACCCATGATCCTTCTGAGCACGGACATTCCCGAAAACGATTTCCTGGCCCGTACCATTACGCACAAACTTTACGACGCGAATGAAGAGACCCGGATCTCGCAGGAGATCGTCCTCGGCATCGGCGGCGTCAGAGTGCTCGAGGCGCTCAAACACAACGTCGAATGCTATCACCTCAACGAAGGCCATGCGCTTCCGATGGTCTATGAACTTTACAAAAAGTACGACTCCCTGGACGTGCTGAAAAAGCACGTCGTCTTCACGACCCATACGCCCGAAGACGCCGGCAATGAGGAGCACAACATCCATCTGCTGCACCGTTTCGGTTTTTTCAACGGGGTGGATCTCGATACGGTGCGCCGCATCACGGGAATCGAGGGCGAAACGTTCAACCTGACCGTCGGG
>JARROU010000178.1:0-4226 GCA_037383585.1 Campylobacterales bacterium
CCTCGGCGGATTTTAAAACGGTGATACCATGCCCTGCGGCATTGAAGGCGTCGATCGCTTCGATCGCCTCAAGCAGCCGCTTTTCGTCCAGGCCGTGCGCAACCGTCAGATGCTTGGTGTGGTCCGTGACCGCGAGGTATTCGTAGCCGAGTTCCTTGGCGGCGAGTGCCATCGCCTCGAGGGTGTTCTTGCCGTCGGACCAGGTCGTATGCACGTGCAGGTCGCCCCGGATCGTCTTTTGTGTAATGAGATCGGGCAGGGCATGGCGGTGGGCCCGGTCGACCTCGCCGCGGTCCTCGCGCAGTTCCGGGACGATGTAGTCCATTTTCAGGACGTCGTAAATGTCTTTTTCGTCTTTGCCCCCGAGACGCTTTACCCCTTTGTAGATGCCGTATTCGTTGATCTTGAGCCCCCGGTTCTCGGCGAGCTTTCGCAGGGCGATGTTGTGCGCTTTTGAACCGGTAAAGTGGTGCAGTGCGGAGCCGAACGCCTCGGGCTGCACGACGCGCAGGTCGACGTGCAGCCCCTGTGAGAGCTCGACGGAGGAACGCGTTGGTCCCTGCATGACGATGCGTTTGACGTCGGGCAGCGTTACAAAGACGTCCATGACGTCGCTGTCCATCGAAGCCGCGACGATAATATCGATGTCCTTGACCGTCTCTTTGCGCCTTCGGATGCTGCCGGCGACCTCGATCGCCTTGATCCCTTTGGCCGACTCCAGTGCGTCCAGTACCTCCTTCGCAACGGCTTCGGCGACGTTGAGCCGGTACCGTTTCGGAGCGAGCTTTTTTTGCTGGATGCCCTCGGCGATGCTTTCGATCAGTTTCGGGCCGAAGCCCTCGAGGGCCTGCACGTTTCCGGCTTCGAGGGCTTTTTGCAGGTCGGAGAGGGAGCGGATGCGCAGTTTGGTAAAGAGGTCGTGGACGCGTTTGGGTCCCAGTCCGGGGATTTCCAGGAGGGTTTCCAGTTCGGGCGGGATGCGTTTTTTGAGCGATTCGAAGGCCTTCAGGCGGCGTTGCGGTAGGCACGGATTCGGAACGGGTTCGCTTCGTCGATCTCGAGCAGTTCCGCGATCTCCATGAACGTGGCGGCGATGGTGTGGTTGCTGGTCTCCATGGAAACATTATAGCCTGTCTCCGGCGCCAAGAAGCGTCAGGTCAGCGCGGCCTTATGAGAGACAACCCGTTTCGAGAGCTCGTGCGGGTACTGGCGCTCCTCGCACAGCGAAGCCGCACGGTCCTGCAGTCCCGATTCCTCGGGGTGTGGGAGATGTTCAAAATCCCTTCGGCCCACGTCGGCCGCGGGACTGACATCGGTGACCGTCGTTTCAAGCCGCATTTCGGTGTTGGACAACGCTGAGAGCCGCTGCACGATGGCGTCGGTCATGCTGAGCACCGAGGACGCCTTGACGACCTCGCAGCGGGCGTAGCGCTCGCCGACGAAGGAGACATCGGCGGCGCGGAGCGTCGGATCCTCTCCGGGGATCTGCTGCGCGCCGTAAAGCGGTTTGGCGGCGACGTCGGCTTCACGGAAGCGGGGAAGGTACTGCGCCATGTGTTCGATCGCCCTTCGGCTGCGTTTCTCAACGCAGGACCACTCCCAGGAGCGGTCGATCATATTGATGAACTGCGGTGCCAGGCTGGGCTGGGCGCTGTCGGGGGTGCTGCCGACAAGACCGCCTTCAAAGAGGGTGATGTCGTTCGTCATCCCGTGCAGCTGGAAGTGGCCGCCGGGATAGGGGGTGAACTGCGCCATGCCGCCGGGCGTGCCGCGCTCGCCGTAAAAGATGATCTCGGGCCAGACGGTATCGCTGTGCCACCGGGTGACATAGGCGGCCTTGAACTCGACCATCCGTTCGCGCCGGTAGCCGAGCATGTCGTCGATCGCGCCGCTGCGGAATCCGGCCGCGTTGATCATGTAGTCAAAGGACGACTGGGCGGTGCCGTTCCTGTCTTCGTAGGTGACGATGAAACCGCCATTCCCGGCCGCGGGACTGACATCGGTGACCGTCGTTTCAAGCCGCATTTCGGTGTTGGACAACGCTGAGAGCGACAGCGACACGCCCGCGCCGAGCCGGAAGAGGTTCAGACCGTACTCCTGCACCATGATCAGGGGGAACTTGACTTTTGCCAGGTCCATCTCATGTGCCACAGGGATCATCCATTCGTCCGGGGTGACGGGCATGGCGGCCGGCTCAAGCTGCCGGAGCCGTTCGATCATTTCGCGCGAATAGAGCCGGTAGTAGTTTTCGCTTTCGCCGAGGACTTTGTTGCGTGCGTCTTCGTCGATCAGGGCGGCGTATTCGCCGCGCAGCCGCTCCAGGCGCGGGTAGAGGTCTTCGGGGGTTCCCTTGTCCGTGACGGGGACGGCGATGACCGTCGGCCGGAAATCGACGGCATAGGGGTAAAAGCGCAGCAGATCGACGGACTGGCGCAGCAGCGTGACGCACTGTTCGTCCGAAATCTCGCGGTAGAGGTTCCCGCCGGCGTGCAGATGGCAAAAGGGCGGGCCGGAGACCAGGCTGCTGTTTTTGTCGAAAAGCGTGACGTCAAGCCCGAGGCGCCCCAGGTAGAGCGCCGCGGTCGCGCCGGCGACCCCGCCGCCGATGACGGCGATTCTAGCCGCGCTCACAGCAGACTCCGAAGGGTTCGCCCAGGGCGCAGAAATCGTCCAGGACGAGGTCCGGGCCGTAGGCGGCGATGTCCTCGTCGTAGTTGTAGCCGTAGCCGAGCCCGATGCAGTGCATCTGCGCCGCCTTGGCCGCCAGGATGTCGTTTTTCGAATCCCCGACCATGACGCATTTTTCCGCAGAGATGCCGAGGGTGTCGCAGACGTGCAGCAGCGGAAGCGGATCGGGCTTTTTGTGCGGCAGGGAATCGCCGCCGATTTTGAGCTCAAACAGTGTGTCCATCCCCATGGTTTGCAAGATGGGTTCTATGAAGGCGGCGGGCTTATTCGTCACGATGGCGAGGCGGTAGCCTTCGTCTCTCAGCCGCTGCAGCACCTGCGGCACATTCGGGTAGGTGACCGTGCTGACGGCGAGATTTTCGGCGTAGAAGTTCAAGAAGGTATCGAGGGCTTCCTCGACCAAGGCCGGTGCGAGGGTCTCGAGATCCCCGTACGATGCGTGCAGTGCACGTTCGACCAGCGTTCGGGCCCCGTTGCCGACCCAGGTGCGGACGCGGGCCTCGTCAAATGCCGGGCGACCGAGGCGCTCCAGCATGTGGTTGATCGCACGGGCGAGATCCGGGACGCTGTCGATCAGGGTGCCGTCGAAATCAAAAAGGATGAGCTCTTTGTGCCTGAACATCGTGTGTTTTCTTCCTTATGCGAAAAATTTGGCGGGATTATAGCGGAGCGCTGTGGGGGCTGTGCTAAAGATCCTGCGCCGGCTCGGCGCATCAGAAAACTGTCAGAATTCAGGCGCCGCTTCGGACGCCTGCCCCTCGGCAGCCCGGAACCCTAAACCCGTTTTCGCTAAAATGGCTTCTGCTTTTATCCAAACCCGTTTTTGAAAGATTTATCCCATGTCCAAAACCATTACCGTTATCGATACCTTCGGTTTCTTTTTCCGCAGTTTCTATGCGCTGCCGCCGCTGACGAACAAAGAGGGGTTCCCGACCGGGCTGCTGACCGGGTTCGCAAACTTTATCGACCGCCTGCACCAGGACCATTCCAGCGACTACATCGTTTTCGCCCTCGATGCCAAGGGGCCGACGTTTAGAAACGAGATCGACCCGAACTACAAGGCCAACCGTCCCGCGCCGCCCGAAGAGCTCAAGGCGCAGCTTCCGATTGCGATCGACTGGATCGGGAAGATGGGCTTCAAAACCCTCTCGATGACGGGCTACGAGGCGGACGACATGATCGCTTCCATCACCAAGAAGGCGGCCGCAGAGGGGATGAAGGTGCGCATTGTTTCGCATGACAAGGACCTCTACCAGCTCATTGACGACGACAACGTCGTGCTCGTCGACGCCATCAAACGCAAAGACGTAAACGAGGCGGAGTGCCTGGACAAATACGGCATCCGCCCCGAACAGTTCACCGACTACCAGGCCCTGCTGGGCGACAGCGCGGACAACGTCCCCGGCGTCAAGGGGATCGGGAAGGTGACGGCGCAGAAGCTCCTTAACCAGTATGAAACCCTGGAGAACATTTATGCCCACCTCGACGAGATCAAGCCCGCCGGCGTGCAGAAGAAGCTGCGCGAGGGCGAGGAGAAC
>JARROU010000179.1:0-3327 GCA_037383585.1 Campylobacterales bacterium
CTTGACCTGACCCGCGGCGATATCCGCCGGCATATTAAAACGCTTGCATTGCCGGCGTGCATCGGCTTTTTCTTCCATACGCTCTTTAACATCACCGACACCTATTTTGCCGGGATGATTTCAACGCAGGCGCTGGCGGCGCTCTCGTTGTCGTTTCCCATCTTTTTTATCATCATCTCCGTCGCCGGGGGGATGAGCGAAGCCGTCACGGCCGTCGTCGGCAATGCCCTGGGCGAAGGCGATGAAGCCCGGGCGCGCCACATCGCGAAAAACGCCCTCCTCTTCGGGGCGCTGCTCGCCGCCCTGCTGACCGCCGCCGGGTACGCAAGTGCGCCGCTGCTTCTGCGCGAACTCGGCGCACAAGACGCTTACCTGGCCGAAGCACTGAGCTACATCAACCTGATCATCTACGGCACGGGACTGTTTGTCTTTACCTTCTTTATCAATGCCCTGCTCAATGCTGTCGGCGATACGGTATCGTTCCGCAACGTACTCGTCTTTGCCTCAATGGTCAATGTCCTGCTCGATGCCTGGTTTGTACACGGCGGAATGGGGATCGGGGCCATGGGTGTTTCGGGCATCGCGCTCGCGACGGTTTTAATAGAGGCGATGAGCGTCCTGTACCTGAGCTACCGCTTTGTTACCAAGCCGCTCTATGCGCAGCGGTGTGCGTTTCGGTTTGATGCCGCCGTTGTGAAGGAGCTCGTCGCACAGGGGATCCCACCCAGTGCCAATATGGGACTGATGGCCGTCGGCATCTACATCATTACCTACTTCGCCGCGCCGTTCGGGCAGGAAGTCGTGGCCGCCTACGGCATCGGCATGCGCATCGAGCAGATCATCCTGATGCCCGCCGTCGGCCTCAACGTCGCCGTGCTGGCCATCGTCGCCCAGAACAGCGGCGGCCGGCTCTACACGCGCATATCGGAAACGATAGAACGTTCGCTCTATTACGGGGGCGTTGTCGCCCTCTTCGGCGGCATGACGCTGCTGCTCGGGGCCGAATGGGTCATGGGCGTTTTCAGCCACAGCCCTGATGTCATCCGGGAAGGGGCCCTCTACCTGCGCGTCGAGGCGTTTTTGATCTTCCCCTTCGTCGTCATTTTCACCTACGTCGCGATGCTGCAGGGGATCAAGCGCCCCGCCTTCATCTTCTATATCAGCCTCGCCCGGCAGGTCGCCGCGCCGCTGATCGTACTCGGGCTGCTGGCACGGGCCGGATTCGGCGTGTTCTCCGTCTGGCTCGGCATCGGAGGGATCGTCGTCTTCGCAGCGCTGCTGACCAGGTGGTATGCGCGGCGCACACTGGCCTCTTTGAAACAAAGCTCCCGTGCCCGGGACTAGCTGGTGCTCCGACCGGACATCGTGCCCGTGCCTTTGTTCTGCCACGGGACCTGATTGGTTGTTTTTTAATCAATTTTTTGTATAAATTGTCTGGATTTTCTCCTACAATTGTCTCGCCTAAAGAGACAAACGCCATAAATGCCAGACGTTTTCACTCCTCTCCTCCTTAGCATCTGCGGCGGAAACCGCCACAGATAAAAAATAAAACCGTTTTACAAGGAGCCTTCATGCAAAACCTCGTTACCGTCTATGAAGAGCACATCGACCTGATCCAGAAATTTATTCTCTCTTCCATCCAGAAAATCGGAATCGCCCATCTGACGCAGAGCAATGTCAAACATCTTTTTTCCGTTTTTCCGAGTATGGAGCTGGCCTACGAGACCGATGAGGGGTTTGCGCAGACCTCGCCGAACTACTACCGTCACAAGAGCGATTCAAACGCCGTCGGCGCGGACCGGAGCTACCTGATCGACGAACAGAAGCTGGCGGGGGATTACTATTTTCACGAACCCTATCTTTCGACGACGACGGGCCACCTGTGCGTCACGATCGTCTACAAAACGGCCAAAGGCAGCTATATTCTGCTCGATTTCCAGCTGCGCAATCTGCTCGAACGCTTCATGCTCATCGAAAAAAACGGTGTCGTCAAACTGACCCACCGCACCCTCTACGGCATCATCGGCGCCGGACTGCTCTTTTTCGGTATTTTCGTGGTCCTTTACGGCATGTACAGCTTTGGAAGCTATCTGCTGGGGGACGAGGCGCTGTCGCTGGAGATGGTTTTCAAACCCGTCATCGCCCTGACCCTGGGCCTCGCGGTCTACGACCTCGGAAAGACCATCGTGGAACAGGAGGTCCTGCCCAAAACGGAAAAGGTCCGCGAAGGCTTCAATGTCAAAACGCTGCTCAACTTCTCCGTCTCCATCATTATCGCCCTGTTGATCGAAGCGCTGCTGGTCGTGTTCAAGATCTCGATCTCCAATTACCACGACCTCCCCTACGCCGCCTCGCTGATCGCCGCGCTCTCGCTGCTCATCTTCGTCTTCGCCATCTTCGTTTACGTCGTCAGGAAAAGCGGCATCTCGCTGGTCTCGGACTGAGCCCTCAATAGGCGTCGAAGAGCTCCTGGATCCGCGCGGCGTCGTGGGTGTTCAGGTAAAGCGGCCGCTGCTCGCCGTGGCGCACCCGCGCTTCGAACGTGCTCGCTTCGTTGCGGTAGAAAATCCCCAGCGGCATCGGCATCGATTCGAGCGCTTTGACCATGGCCGCGTTCAGGTCCCCCGTATCGTGTCCGGAGTCGAGTTCGTAGGTGTTTTCTTTGAACCAGCCATAGGTATTGATCTTGTTGAAAGTCACGCAGGGTTGAAAAATATCGACCAGGGCGTATCCCGGATGCAGGAACGCCGCTTTGAGCACCGTCTTTGCGTGCTCGGGATTGCCAATGTTGACACGGGAGACGAAGCCCGCCTTCAGCGCCAGGGCGACGGAGAGCGGATTGAACGGCTCGTTGCCGACCCCGTCGACCTGTACTTTCGTCTCGAATCCCTTTTGGCTCGTCGGCGATGCCTGCCCCTTGGTCAGGCCGTAGACCATATTGTTATGGACGATATGCACGATGTTGACGTTGCGGCGCACGGCGTGCAGAAAATGGTTGCCGCCCTCGCCGTACATATCCCCGTCGCCGCCCTCGGCGACGACGGTCAGTTCCGGGTTGGCGGCTTTAACCGCCGTCGCCACGGGCACGGCGCGCCCATGAAGCACCCCGAACATATTGACATCGACATAATAGGGCGTCTTCGCCGCCTGCCCGATTCCCGAGACGATGACGGTGCTCCGGTTGTCGGCTTTCAGTTCGTCGAGGACTTCGCGGATGAGCGTGAGGATGCCGAAGTTCCCGCATCCCGGACACCAGGCGATGTCGACGTTCTCGCGTTCGAACGGTTTCATGTCAGCTCCTTTAACACTTCTTCGAGCTTCCGGGTC
>JARROU010000180.1:0-5237 GCA_037383585.1 Campylobacterales bacterium
GCCCTGCGTCAGACAGAACTCGAAGGTCAGGCGTTCAGCGCTTACTTCGACGAAGCGGTCGCAAAGATCGGTGAGAAAATCGAGATTCGCCGTATCGCGGCACTCAACGGCGGTGAAAACGTTGCGGTCAACGGTTACGTTCACTCCAACACACGCATCGGCGTTATCGTTGCGATCGAGTGTGATTCTGCAAAAACTGCCGAAGCGATGGTCCCGGTGGCAAAGCAGGTCGCAATGCACGCTTCCGCGATGAAACCGACGACGCTGAGCTACAAAGATTTCGACGCCGATTTCGTTGCGGCCGAAACCAAAGGGCGCATCGAAGCGATCAAAAAAGAGAACGAAGAGCTGGCACGTCTGAAGAAGCCACTTAAAAACGTTCCGGAATATATCTCCATGTCTCAGCTGACCGACGACGTCCTGGCTGCGGCAGAAGCGAAGATCAAAGAAGAACTGATCGCGGAAGGCAAACCGGAAAAAATCATTCCGAACATCCTGCCGGGCAAAATGGCGCGTTTTATCGAGGACAACACGACGCTGGACAAAGAGCAGGCGCTGCTCGACCAGAACTATGTTCTTGACGACAAGAAAACCGTTGCTCAAGCGGTTGCCGAAGCCGGTAAAGCTGCCGGCGGCACTGCCGAAATCGCTGCGTTCGTCCGCCTTGAAGTCGGCGAAGGCATCGAGAAGAAAGCGGACGACTTCGCGGCCGAAGTCGCTGCACAGATGGCGTAATAGCGCCCTCGGCGCTATTCGCAGCACCCAGGCAGTTAGCAGTCTGTCGTTCACTTTACAGACGCTTGACTGCATGCTGCCCTCTCCCACCACAAACGACTAACTATTATCTACAAACTGCTACAATCTCATCCATGAAACTTCTAGAAGCCCGTAATATCGAGCACCATTTCGATTATCCGCTTTTTTCCAATGTCGATCTCTCGCTGGAACCCCACGAATCCGTTGCGATCATCGGGGTAAGCGGCAGCGGAAAATCAACACTGATGCATATCCTCTCGACGCTGCTGCAGCCCGACAGCGGCAGCGTGGAGCTGCTCGGAGAGAAGATGGAAAAACTGGGCAACCGCCGTCTGGTACATCTGCGGCGCAACGCGCTGGGCATCATCTTCCAGTCGCATTATCTTTTCAAGGGGTTCACAGGAAGGGAAAACCTCGAAGTGGCCTCCAGTCTGTCGGGTGAGCCGATCGAGCCGGAACTGCTGCGGGCGCTGAAAATAGACCATGTGATCGGACAGAAGGTCACCGAGCTCTCCGGCGGCCAGCAGCAGCGGGTCTCCATCGCACGTGTTTTGACGAAAAAGCCCCGCATCATCTTTGCCGACGAACCGACGGGCAATCTTGATTCGGAGACGGCAAACGAGGTGATGTCGCTGTTTGAGAACTACATTGCCGAACATGAGGCGGGACTGGTGCTGGTCACCCATGAACCGGCACTGGCCATGCGCTGTAAGCGGGTCTACAAGCTTGAAGAGCAGCGGCTGGTACGGGTCAAATAGCGATGCTATTTGGAGAAAGTAGTTAGTAGTAGGTAGATAAGAGAGGAACAAGGATGCCAGGTCATCCTTCACTGTCGTTCGCGAGCTCACTAAAATACGGCCTGCACTCCTGCTTGAGTAATTTGATCGTCTCTTCAAACGTTTCTGCATCCGTGCAGAGCATCACGCCCGTGCGGGTGCGCAAGTCCTGCGTCTGCAACGGCGTATCAAGTGTACAGGCGCGTTTGCCGGAACGGACGAGGGTGAAGGACAGCGCTTCGCCGGAGGGCAGGATGCACGCTTCGAGGCTTTTGTAGGCGGCCCATTGCGAGGCCGTCTCGGCCTTGCCGGTAATCAGGGTGACGGGGCGTTCTTCTCTCAGTATTTTGCGCAGGCTGCGGCGCAGATGCGGATCGTCCAGGGAAGCCGTGACAATCACGACGGGGGTTTGCGCCTTGCGGATCAGCATATTGATTTCATGCCGCGCATCCTGCCAGCGGTGCGGCAGAAGGTAGGCGTTTTCAGCGGAAAGGATCGTCAGGCAGAGGCCGAGCAGGCTTAGGTGTTTCATCCGTTTCGAGGTGCTTTTTTGTTACAATGCTAACACATTTTTACCTTAAGGGATGCCATGACCATCGCGCTGCTCAATACTACCCCGATTGTCGGAAAACTGCTCGACCGTCTGGCGGAAAAGCGTGGCGACAGCCTTTTTGAAAACGGGGCGGCAATGGACGGGCGACAGGCAGACGTCGTCATTGTTGACGACAGCGTCGGGGAAGGGTACGCTGCCGCTACCGCGAAAAGGCTGGGACGGTACACCATTTATATCGGATCGCGCTTCGATACGATGCCCGACGGGTTTGACGCCGTACTTGGCAAACCCTTCCTGCCCGACGAACTGGGCAAGATCCTAGACGATGCCGAGATGGCCGTAAGCGCGCTCGTTGAGCGCAGCGATGTGTTCGATGCGGACGAGGCGGCGGATTCGTGGGAAGAGGAAAGCGCGGGACCGGTCTTTGACCGCGCGGAGATCGATGAGCTCAAAGAGCTGCTCGATGCTGTCGAGAACGAAGAGAACGACGAAAGCGAAGAAGAGGTCCCGCTCGGCGCCAAGATCGAAGCGGCGCTTGAAGAGCTGGACGAACGCGCCTGGGAACAGCCCGTCGAAGAGGTCCTTTACGATGCGGGATCTGTGAAAGAGGGGTCGGATACCGAGACGGATTTCGGGGACATCGATCTGCATGCACGCGGCGTGGAAGCGCTGCAGGACCTGATGGCGATCCTCAGCGACGAATCGGTCGCCCGTGCGCTCAAGTCGATCGGGGTGCGTATTGACATTTCATTCGGGGAGAAAGCATGAACAAAAACGGCGGAGCGATCCTGGTGCTCTCGGGCCCCAGCGGGGCAGGGAAGAGTTCACTGATCAACAAGGTTGCCGATGCCATCGGTCCGTACTACTTTTCCATTTCCACGACGACGCGCCCGATGCGCGAAGGGGAAGTCGACGGTGTGCATTACCATTTCGTCGACGAGGCGTCCTTCAAGCGCGACATCGAGGAAGAACATTTCTTGGAATATGCCGTGGTCCACGGCAACTATTACGGCACCTCCATCAAGCCCGTCAAGGAGGCACTGGCCGAAGGGAAGCTGGTGATCTTTGACATCGATGTCCAGGGCCATGACGCTGTGCAGCACCGCATGGGGGACCTGACGACCTCCGTGTTTATTACGACCCCCTCGCTCAGCGAACTGGAACACCGCCTTACGTCACGGGGCACGGACGCGCAGGAGGTGATCGACAACCGTATCAATATGGCCAAGCGCGAGATAGATCAATGCCTTCGTGCAGAAGTGGGAAGCGCAGTAGTCCGCCAAATGCGCTAAACGGTGCTGAGGATCGAAACAGGGCTGCCGTGTCTTCCTTAGCCGATCCCGGGCTTCAGATTTACTAACCAAAACCCCTGCATTTTTTCGCTATTATTACATTTCCAAAAAAATAACAAGGATATCAAAATGGGTATGCCAAGCGGAACTGAGCTGCTGTTGATCTTCGGGATCATCGTCCTGCTGTTCGGTGCGAAAAAAATTCCGGATCTCGCCAAAGGCGTCGGCAAAGGAATCAAGAACTTCAAGAATGAAATGAAAGACGAGACACCGGAAGAGGTGGCGGGCGACGAGACTCCGAAGAAAGTGGAGGGCGGCGAGAAGACCGCGTCGGCTGAAGAGTCTCCCAAAGAATCCGAAAAACAGGCGTAACGCAGTTGAAACAGCGAGTATCGGCGCTGCTCAAAGCGCAATTTGAACGCGACGTCGTTTTAGAAAAGCCGAAAGACCGCTCTTTCGGCCACTATGCCACCCCGATCGCTTTTTCCCTGGCCAAGGAGCTGCGCAAATCGCCGATGGTCATCGCGGACGAACTGGCGAATTCGTTCGGCGAGCATGCCATGTTCTCCGCCGTCGAAGCGACCAAGGGCTATATCAACTTCCGTCTCTCCGAAGCCTTTATGGACGAATACGCCGGCTGGGCGCTCGCAAACCCGGAGCAGTTCGGCCACGCCGACCGCGAAGGGAAGATCCTGCTGGAATTCGTCAGCGCCAACCCGACGGGCCCGCTGCACATCGGACACGCACGCGGGGCGGTGTACGGCGATACGCTGTTGCGCCTTGGCCGCCGTCTGGGCTTTGACATCACCGCCGAGTATTACGTCAACGACGCGGGCAACCAGATCGATCTGCTGGGCGTCTCGCTGCAGCTCGAAGGGCAGCACAGCGTCCTCAACATGGAAGTGGAATGGCCGGAGAAGTACTACCGGGGCGAATACATGACGATTCTCGCCGAAGAGGCGCTGGACGTCTTCGGAAGCGACATCCTCACCAATTCCGATCGCCAGAAGGAGCTTGCGCTCTGGGCCAAGGACAAAGTGATGGAGCTGATTGTCTCCGACCTGGGCGACGCGAACATCCACTTCGACACCTTCGTCAGCGAAGCGTCGCTCTATGACGACTGGGACCGGGTGATGAAAAAGCTCGGAGAGGGCGTCTACGAAGCGGAAGAGAAGCTCTGGCTTCGTTCGACGGAACACGGTGATGAAAAAGACCGCGTCGTTGTGCGCGAGGACGGCCGTCCTACCTATCTGGCCGGTGACATCGTCTATCACAACCGCAAGTTCGAGCAGGGGTTTGACCACTACATCAACATCTGGGGCGCGGACCACCACGGCTACATCGCCCGGGTCAAGGCGGCGGCGCGTTTCCTGGGGCATGACCCGGAGAAGCTTGAGATCCTGTTGTCGCAGATGGTGAGCCTGCTCAAAGACGGCGAACCGTACAAGATGAGCAAGCGCGCGGGCAACGTGATCCTGATGAGCGACATCGTCGAAGAGATCGGCGCGGACGCCCTGCGCTTCATCTTCGCGAGCAAGAAGAGCGACACGGCGCTGGAGTTCGACGTCGAGACCCTCAAGAAGCAGGACAACTCGAACCCGGTTTATTACATCAACTATGCCCATGCGCGCATCAAGACGATGCTCTCCAAGAGCGAGCTTGGCATGGAAGAGATTATGGCGGCGGAACTCAAAGACCTCAACGCCGACGGCGACGCACTGCTCTTCGAAGCGCTGCTGCTGCCCGAAGTCATCGAGGACGCGTTCGTGACGCGCCAGGTACAGAAGCTGCCCGACTATCTCAAGTCGCTGGCGGCACGCCTGCACAAGTTCTACTATGACTACCGTGTGCTCGGCACCG
>JARROU010000181.1:0-3281 GCA_037383585.1 Campylobacterales bacterium
TCCTACAAGCTCCGGCTCCTCGTCGCCGCCCTGATCATGGGGGCGGCGGGGTACGCCTTCTGGCGCCTGACGCGCCACGCGTTCAAAGCCGTGTTCGAGATCAAATGGCCGGTGCGCCTCGCGCTGCTGCTGCCCCTGGCCGCCGTGCTCTTCATCGGCATCCGCTCCTCCTTTGACCACCGGGCGGCCAACATCTCCCTGGCGGTCTATACGGACTCGCACGTCGTCAACGAAATCACGAAAAACAGCCTCTACGCCATAGGATACGCCTACTATTCGCAGCAAAAGCACGGCGCGGCCATGTCCCATTACGAGAAAATGCCGCTCAAAGAAGCCTACGAGCGGGTCTCACGGCAGCTGCGCATCCCCGTCGGCAGCCGGAAAACGCCGTTCCTGCGGACCCAGCCGACCCATTTCAAACACGACAAGCCGAAAAACCTCGTCATTTTCCTGCAAGAAAGCCTGGGGGCGCAGTTCGTCGGCGCGCTGGGCGGTGAGAAGGGCGTGACGCCCAACATCAACCGCCTGGCCGACGAGTCGATCTTTTTCGACCATCTCTACAGCAACGGGACGCGCAGCGTGCGGGGCATCTCCGGCGCCGTGTCGGGCTTCCTGCCGGTCCCGGGAAAAGGGGTCGTCAAACGCAACAAGTCCCAGGAGGGCTTTTTCACCGTCGCTTCGCTGCTGAAGCCCTACGGCTACCGCAGCAGCTTCATCTACGGCGGTGCGAGCAACTTCGACAACATGCGCAGCTGGTTCTACGGCAACGGCTTTGACGTCCTGATCGACGAGCCGGATTTCAAAAACCCAGCCTATGCCGGCATCTGGGGCGTCTGCGACGAGGACCTCGTGGTCCGCGCCAACGAAGAGTTCGCCAAATGGCACGCCCAGGGCCAGCCCTTCGTGTCGGTGCTTTTCAGCACGACCAACCACACCCCGTTCGAATACCCCGACGGGCGCATCGAGCCGATCGAGGGCAAACCGAAAAACGGCGTCGAGAACGCGGTCAAATTCGCCGACTACGCGATCGGGAAACTGATCGACGACGCCAAGAAAGAGGGCTATTACGACGACACGGTCTTCATGATCCTCTCGGACCACAACGTCCGCACCTACGGCGACGACCTGGTCCCGGTCCCAAAATACCGCATCATGGGGATGATTCTCGGCGGCGGCATCACGCCGCAGCGCGTGGCCAAGCGTTCCACACAGCCCGACGTGCTCGCGACGGCACTCGATGCGGTCGGGCTCGACCTGACCTACCCGATTCTCGGCAAATCGATCTACGAAGACCCGGAGAAGGAGGTGGTCCTGATGCAGTTCCACGACATGTACGCCCTGCGCAACGGCAACAGGCTGGCCGTCATCCAGCCCCGAACCGAAGCCCTCACCTTCGAGCTCTCCGAAGCGGATCACCTCACGCCGGCGCCGCACGACCGTGAACTCGAAAAAGACACCGTCGCCTTCATCCACGTCATCAACGACCTGTATGAAGAGAAGCTCTACAGCGCGGCAGCCGCAAAGTAACTGAAGCATGGGCGATCATCAGCACGATCACCATCACCACGACCTCAGCGGCGTAAAGCTGCTCGTCGCCATTGTCCTGAACGTCATCATTACCGCCGCGCAGGTCGCCGGCGGCCTCGTTTCGGGTTCGCTGGCCCTGCTCAGCGACGCCCTGCACAACTTCAGCGACGTCATGGCACTGCTGATCAGCTGGTTTGCCCACCGCATCTCCCACCGGGAGGCCGACCAAACGAAGACCTTCGGCTACAAGCGGGCCGAAATCGTCGCGGCGTTTTTCAACGCTTCGGTCCTGGCGGGCCTCGGCATCTACCTCGTGTACGCCTCCGTGATGCGGCTGATCCATCCCGAACCCGTGCTCTCGGACTGGGTCATCTGGATGGGGGTGCTCGGCATCGTCGTCAACGGCGGCAGCATCCTGCTTCTCGAAGCCGACGCCCGCACCAACATGAACATCCGCGCCGCCTACCTGCACCTGCTCGGCGACGTCCTCACCTCCGTCGCCGTCGTACTGGGCGGGGTGGCCATCGCCCTGTGGGAGGTCTACTGGATCGACCCGCTGGTCTCGATTATGATCGCGCTGTACCTGATCACCGCCTCCGTCGGCCTCATCCGCGAAAGCACCGGTGTCCTGATGCAGTTCGCCCCTGCTGATATCGACGCCTGCGACGTCGAAAAAGCGATCCTGGAGCAGACCGCCGTCGCCAACGTCCACCATATGCACCTATGGCGCCTCAGCGACCACGCCGTCCACCTCGAAGCGCACCTGGATTTCAAAACGGACCTGCCGATTTCCGATGCCACCCGGATCGTCGAAGCGCTGGAAACGATGCTGGAAGCGCGGTTCGGGATCTCCCATACGACCTTCCAGTGCGAATACGGCCGCTGCGACAAAAAAGACCTGATCTGCTGAATCAAAACCTTTAAATACGTTCCCGGGGCAAGGAGTATCCGTTTCTTTGGCATAATGGGGCTATTGAGGAATTAAAACCGTCGGAGAGACCCATGGCAAAAATCATCACCTTCGAATTCCAGCTTTCGGAAAAAAACCTTGTGGCGGACAAGATCATCCGCTATGAAGTCGACGCCCTCGACATCGACAAGACCCGTGCGGCGCTGACGGTCTATTTCCAGGGATCGGCCGAACGGCTCTGCATCGAAGACACCTATGAGAAGATCAAGGCGATCGAAGCCAAAATCCGGGAAGGAATCGTCTCGGAGTAATCCGTCATCCCTGCAAAAGCACCCTGGCTTTCAAGCGGAAAAAGCACGCTCACAGACAACTCACACTTCTTGGCAATAATACGGTGATAAGGAGAAAAGCATGCGATACTTTTTTATGATACTGACCTTCTGCTCGGCCCTGCTGGCCGCACAACCAAACGAAGTCGACGCCCTGATCGACGAGATCGTCCATGCCCCGCAGGAACAGCGCTTTGAAAAGATGAACGCGTTCAAACAGAAAATGCGCGAACTCAACCGGCAGCAGCGCGCAGAAGCCCTTGAAGCCCTGCGTGCGCGGATGAATGCCGACACCGAACCGGCCGCGGACGAGGCGAAAACGCAACGGACACGCACCCGGACCGAGGAGGCCGTCCGGCAACAGCAGATGCAGCAGCAACGGCTCAGAAGCCAGCAGCTGCAGCAACAGCAGATGAAGTCCGCGCCGCAGAAGGCGAGATGAAACGCTTCACGCCGACGCTCCTGCTAGCCGCCGTGCTATTGCAGGCGGACCCGCTGCCGCTTGACAGCGACCT